>NZ_JBIAQQ010000026.1:0-133144 GCF_042889165.1 Streptomyces sp. NPDC002669
CGCATGGTCAAGGAGTACAAGGCCGAGCTGATGCACCCGTACTACGCGGCCGAGCGCGGACTGGTCGACGACGTCATCGACCCCGCCGAGACCCGCGAGGTCCTCATCGCCTCACTCGCCATGCTCCGCAACAAGCACGCCGACCTGCCGTCCCGCAAGCACGGCAACCCCCCGCAGTAGTCGCAGAGCACGCAGCACCGCTGCCGAGCCCGCGAAGACCTGCCGAGAAGACGGAGAAACCACCCATGAGCACTGCTGCCGAGTCCGTGCTGCGAGTCGAGAAGGGTCTTGCCGACCCCGAGGAGCTGGCCGCGATAACCGCGGTCCTGCTCGCCCGCGCAGCCGCCCAGCCCGCCGCCGCCCCCGCCCACCGGGGCCGCAGCACCGCCGGATGGCGCCGTCTGGAGCGCACGCCGGGCTTCCGCGCCCCGCACTCCTGGCAGGGCTGACAGGACGCTTCCACGCGTGAGGCCCCGCACTCCCCGAGGAGTGCGGGGCCTCACGCGTGCGCGCGGTCCCCGGAACGTTGCGCGAAACGTCCCCGGAACGGATCCGTCCCCGGTCCGGGGCGGGCACGGGAGCGGGCCCGCCCCGGACCGGGGACGGCTTGGGGAGGTCCTGCCGACCGGCTAGCGGAGGCGCGCCATGAGGGCGTGCTCCACGAGCGTGATCAGCGCACTCTTGGCGTCCGCGCGGTGCCGCGCGTCCGTCGTCAGGATCGGCGTGTCGGGGCCGATCTGGAGTGCCTCGCGGACCTCGTCGGGGGTGTAGGGCTGGTGTCCGTCGAAGCCGTTGAGGGCGATGACGAAGGGGAGCCCGCTGTTCTCGAAGTAGTCGACGGCGGGGAAGCAGTCGGCGAGACGGCGGGTGTCGACGAGGACGACGGCGCCGATGGCGCCGCGGACCAGGTCGTCCCACATGAACCAGAAGCGGTCCTGTCCGGGCGTACCGAAGAGGTACAGGATCAGGTCCTGGTCCAGGGTGATGCGACCGAAGTCCATCGCCACCGTGGTGGTGGTCTTGTCCCCGGTGTGCGTCAGGTCGTCGATGCCCGCGGAAGCGGACGTCATCACGGCTTCGGTACGCAGCGGATTGATCTCCGAGACGGCACCGACGAACGTGGTCTTACCCACGCCGAAGCCCCCTGCCACCACGATCTTCGCCGAGGTAGTGGAGCGGGCCGCTCCGCCGCTAGAGCTTGCGAAGTCCACTGAGCACCCTTTCGAGCAGTGTCACATCTGGCTGGCCGCCGGCGGACTCGTTGCCGCCGGGCTGATGGATAGCGACGAGTCCGGCCTCGGCCAGGTCGGCTACGAGGATCCGGGCAACGCCGAGCGGGATCGAGAGCAGTGCCGAAATCTCGGCGACCGACTTGATCTCGAAGCACAGCCGGCAGATCCGCTGGTGCTCGGGCAACTGCCCTTGCAGCCGGGACGGATCAGCCGTGGTACTGACCAACGCCTCAATGGCGAGTTGGTAGCGCGGTCGGGTCCGGCCACCTGTCATGGCGTACGGACGGACCAGAGGATTGTGCGCGGCGGGCGTGGCCGGTTCGGGTGCCTGCCGCGGCTGCACGGGCTGAATACGGGGGGCCTGGGGCGCGTCGTAGCGGTGGGGGCGCTGCGAGGGCCACCCGGGGGCCTGCTGGGTGCCCTGCGGCTGCTGCTGGGGCTGCTGCGGCTGCCGGTAGGGCTGCTGGGCGCCCTGTCTGCTGGGTGCGGAGGGGAAATTGAACCGGTTGTCCCCGTGCTCACCCGATACGTTCCGGCCACCGTCATACCGGTGTCCGCCTGGGGGTGTTGTCACGATTCCTCCTCCGCCTGCCGGTCCCGATCCCAGTGGGTCCGCGCCACCGCACTTTATGGCGCGGTGGCGCGAAACGCACTGTCTGTCTATTAGTTAAGAAGACTTCCTTGAAGTTCGGCGCGGAGGTCGGGGGTCAGGACGTTGCCCGCCCGGTCGACAAGAAGGGCCATTTCGTACCCGACCAGGCCGATGTCGGCGTCCGGGTGGGCGAGGACGGCCAGCGAGGAACCGTCGGAGATGGACATGATGAAGAGGAATCCCCGCTCCATCTCCACCACCGTCTGATTCACGGCGCCGCCCTCGAAGATGCGGGAGGCGCCCGCAGTCAGCGAGGTCAGGCCGGAGGCGACGGCCGCCAGCTGGTCGGCGCGGTCGCGGGGGAATCCCTCGGACATGGCCAGCAGGAGTCCGTCGGCGGAGACCACCACCGTGTGGGACACCCCGGGGGTGTTGTCCACGAAGTTGGTGATCAACCAGTTCAGATTCTGCGCCGCCTGGCTCATCGGGCTCACACTAACGCTCCTGGTCGTAGGTATTACTGTCGTCCGAACCCGCGCTGCGTCCCCGGAGCACTCCCCGCCGCAGGTTGCTCAACCTGCCGCGGACGTCCTCGGGGGCGCGGGAAACCTGGGGGCCGCCCTGTTGGGTCTGCTCGGCCGTGCCCTCGACCAGATTGGCCTTGGGCACCCGCCGGGGAAGACCGGACGGGGTGACCCCGCCCGCCTTCGGATCCCGGAGCTTCTCGGCCCGCTCCCAGCGCTCGTCGTTCGCGGAGCGCCAGTCGTCGGCACCGTCACCGTTCTGCTGCGCGGGCGACGGCTGCGACGGCAGTTCCTCCTGCTGTCGCGGCTGCTGCTGCGCGGCGGGCCGGCTGTTGCCGCGACCGGTGGGCTGCCAGTGCTGCTGACCGCCCCGGCGCGGCAGACCGGCGTCGGTCAGCTCGTGGCCGGAGTTCGGGGTGGGCCCCGGACGGTCGAAGCCTACGCTCTGCGGCGACTTGGCGGGGAGGCTCGGCGCAGATTCCGTTTCCACCTGGGCCGACGGGTCGTACGGGCCCTGGTGGGCGCCCTGGTTCGACCAGTCCTCCTGATGGGACGGAGGAGCGAACTGTTCCCCGTGGGTCGGCTGGGCAGTTTCGCCAGCGGCATATGCGGCTTCCGTATGGCCGTCGGACAGGCCCTGACCGGGCTGCTCGGCGAAGCCCGCGTCACCGCGGTAGGGGTCGTAGCCGCCCTCGTACGGAGCCTGCTCGTACTGGTCCTGCTGCCGGGGCCGGCCGTACTGGTCCTGCTGCGGAGCCCGACCGTACTGGTCCTGCTGCTCGTACCGTTGCTCCGGCTCGTACCGTTGCTCCGGCTCGTACGGCTCCTGCCGGGGCTCCTGGGCGTAGCCGTTCGCCGGGTACTGGCCCTCGGCGTACTGCCCCTGCGGGAACTGCGGGTGCTCGCCGGCCGTCTGCGCCCCCAGCGCCGCCCGGCGCTCCTCGCGCATCAGGGAACGGCCCACCGGGTCCAGCTGCGCCGTTCCTCCCGGGTGCTGCTCGTAGCGCGAGTCGTCGAAGCCGAGCTCCGCCGCCGTACGCATCCCGGCCTGGGGCTGCTGCTCGAAGCCCTGCTGCTCCGGAATGATCGAGGAGACCGTGAAGTCGTCCGACGCGGGGTCCGGCTCGCCGCCGCCGCCGTGGGTGATGGCGTCCGGCAGCATGACCAGCGACGTGGTCCCGGCCTGCTCGCCCGAGGGGCGCAGCTGGACCCGGATGCCGTGCCGGTCGGCGAGCCGGCCGACCACGAACAGACCCATCCGCTGGGACACCGCGGCGTCCACGGTCGGCGGGTTGGCCAGCTTGTGGTTGATGTCGGCGAAGTCCTCGCCGGTGAGACCGATGCCCTTGTCGTGGATCTCGATCATCACGCGGCTGTCGGGCAGCCGGGTCGCGGTGACCCGGACCTTGGTCTGCGGCGAGGAGAAGGTGGTGGCGTTCTCCAGCAGCTCGGCCAGCAGGTGCACGAGGTCGGTGACGGACTGGCCGTGGATCTCGGTCTCCGGCACCCCGGAGAGTTCGATGCGCTCGTACGACTCCACCTCGGACGAGGCGGCCCGCAACACGTCGACCAGCGGGACCGGCTGGTTCCAGCGGCGCCCCGGCTCCTCGCCGGCGAGGACCAGGAGGTTCTCGCCGTTGCGGCGCATGCGGGTGGCCAGGTGGTCCAGGCGGAAGAGGTTCTCCAGCTGGTCCGGGTCGGCCTCGTTGTTCTCCAGGTCGGTGATGAGGGTCAGCTGGCCCTCGATCAGCGACTGGTTGCGGCGCGAGAGGTTGGTGAAGATCGCGTTGACGTTGCCCCGCAGCATGGCCTGCTCGGCGGCGAGCCGGACGGCCTCGCGGTGCACCTGGTCGAAGGCGCGGGCGACCTCGCCGATCTCGTCGTGGCTGTCGATCGGGATCGGCTGGACACGGGTGTCCACCCGGCCGGGGTCGGTCCGGGAGAGCTGGTCGACCAGGGCCGGCAGCCGCTGCTCGGCGATGCCGAAGGCGGCGGTGCGCAGCCGGCGCATCGAGCGGCTCATCTGCCGGGCCATGAGGCCGGCCAGGACGAAGGCGGCCAGCAGGGAGACGAGCACGACGGCGGCGTTCACGAAGGCGTCGGTCCTGGCCTCGGAGGAGATCTCCGCAGCCTCGGTCACGGCCTTGTCGACGAGCTCGTTCTCGACCGTGGCGTAGCCGTCGAACTTGGCCGTGGCGGCGGCCATCCAGGTCTCCGGCGTGATGCCCTTCTCGGCCAGCTTCTGGGGCGACTTGCCCTGGGAGATCTGCTCGGCCATGCCGTCGAAGACGGAACCGTCGATGCTGGGCGGGGCCACGAACGGCACGCCGGTGGCGTCGGCCTGCTCCTTGGCCTTCTTCAGCTTCGCGTTGCCCTCGTCGGCCTTGGCGGACAGCACCTGCTTCAGCCGGGAGGCGTCCTCCTCCTTGGCGCCGGAGGTGAACTCGCCGAGGGCGACCTCCTCCAGATAGTTGTACGAACCGAAGGCCTTGACCTGGGCGTCGAATATGGCGCTCTTCTGGCTCGGCCGCACCAGAAGGTGCATGCCGATGGAGCGCTGAAGCGATTCTGCAGCCTTGGCGAGCTCCAGCGCGTAGACCGAGCGGCCATAGCTGGTGATGTTGCCGGTGCCCAGCCCCAGCTCGTTGCTGAACTCCATCAGCGAGTGCTGGACCTTGACGTAGCCCTCCTCCGTCTTCACCGGGTCCATGGCCTCGGCGAAGGCGGCCTTGCGCAGCTCGGGAAGGGTGGGCTCCTCCAGTCGGAAGAGCCTCAGCCGTCGCTCCAGGCCCTCCGTCCTCGGCATGCCCTTGACGGCCTCGTCGAACTTGCCGGCAGCGCTGTCCGTGGTGGCTCGGACCCGGGAGACGACGGCGGCGTCACGCTTGTTCGACAGCAACGGCTGGGCGGAGAGGTCGCGCTCGTCGAGCAGCGCCTGGCCGTACTCGGCGGCGGCGCGCACGACCAGTGCGGTCTTTTCGGCGTCCTCGGCCTCGCGCCAGGTGTCGATCGACCCCTTCACCTGGAAACCGCCCATGACCAGGCCGACCACGACCGGGATCAGGAGAATGGCGTTCAGCCGGGTGGGCACCCGCCAGTTGCGGGGCGCCAGACGGCTGGTGCTGCCGCCGGGCATCGTCGCACCGGCGGACGGCGGCGCGGCAGGCGTCGGCGGAGTGAAATTGCCCCGCTCCTGCTGCGCCGTGGCGCCCTCGTTGCTTCGCCTCACTCGACCAACAACCTCTCGGCGTCGGCACCTACGCTGTGCCGTGTTTCGTTCAGGGTCGTACTACTCCGGAGTTCGACGAATTCCAGCACGGGGACCGGTTGCGTTCCAAACAGTCGGAAGCTGTCATTCCGAGTGGCGCAGACCTCAGATAAAACGGACATAAACAACGAGCCCCGTCAAAAGGCGGGGCTCATGTGAGCGCAGCGACACCACTCGGATGCGTCCGGTGTCGAACGCGGAGCAATTCTCTGTCGAAACGTTATGAATACGGGGGCGGATCGTGTCAAAGGACACAGTCCACCCCCGTTTGACTACGGCAACTACCGTACGGAAATACCGACTTGCGCCTACTTGAGTCGTGCCATGAGGGCGTGCTCCACGAGCGTGATCAGACCGCTCTTGGCGTCCGCGCGGTGCCGCGCGTCCGTCGTGATGATCGGCGTGTCGGGGCCGATCTGGAGTGCCTCGCGGACCTCGTCGGGGGTGTAGGGCTGGTGTCCGTCGAAGCCGTTGAGGGCGATGACGAAGGGGAGCCCGCTGTTCTCGAAGTAGTCGACGGCGGGGAAGCAGTCGGCGAGACGGCGGGTGTCGACGAGGACGACGGCGCCGATGGCGCCGCGGACCAGGTCGTCCCACATGAACCAGAAGCGGTCCTGTCCGGGCGTACCGAAGAGGTACAGGATCAGGTCCTGGTCCAGGGTGATGCGACCGAAGTCCATCGCGACGGTCGTCGTCGTCTTGCCGCCGGTGTGCGTCAGGTCGTCGATGCCCGCGGAAGCGGACGTCATCACGGCCTCGGTGCGCAACGGGTTGATCTCCGAGACGGCACCGACGAACGTGGTCTTGCCCACGCCGAAGCCCCCGGCCACCACGATCTTCGCCGAGGTGGTGGCACGGGCCGCACCGCCGCTAGAGCTTGCGAAGTCCACTGAGCACCCTTTCGAGCAGTGTCACGTCCGGCGCGCCGCCGGCCTCTCCGTTGCCCGGCTGGTGAATGGCCACCATGCCGGCTTCCGCCAGGTCCGCGACGAGGATCCGGGCCACCCCGAGCGGCATCGACAGCAGGGCCGAGACCTCGGCCACCGACTTGACCTCACGGCAGAGGTGGCAGATCCGCTGGTGCTCGGGAAGCAGCGTCCCCAGGTGCGCGGGGTCGGCCGTGGTGGATACCAGCGCCTCTATGGCGAGCTGGTAACGCGGCCGGGTCCGGCCACCGGTCATGGCGTACGGGCGGACCAGTGGCTGGTCGCCTTCACCGTCGTACGACGCGTGGTTCAGCGCGCCGTACGGGTCGGGTGAGGCGGGTGGCGGGGTCATGAATCCTCCGGGCGTGACAGCAGTTCGTCTTGCCGTCTGAAGGGGCCGGTAGGGGGCTCTAAGCGGCCGGACGGGCGAGGGATGAGGGCATGGGCTGGGTCGATCGAATCTGTCATCGGTCCGGGGCCGCCTAATGGAGCAGGCTGCCCTGGAGCTCGGCGCGGAGGTCGGGGGTCAGGACGGTGCCCGCGCGGTCGACCAGCAGGGCCATCTCGTACCCGACCAGGCCGATGTCGGCGTCCGGGTGGGCGAGGACGGCCAGTGAGGAGCCGTCCGAGATGGACATGAGGAAGAGGAAGCCGCGCTCCATCTCCACCACGGTCTGACTGACGGCGCCGCCCTCGAAGATGCGGGAGGCGCCCGCGGTCAGCGAGGTCAGGCCGGAGGCGACGGCCGCCAGCTGGTCGGCGCGGTCGCGGGGAAATCCTTCGGACATGGCCAGCAGGAGTCCGTCGGCGGAGACCACCACCGTGTGGGACACCCCGGGGGTGTTGTCCACGAAGTTGGTGATCAGCCAGTTCAGATTCTGCGCGGCCTGACTCATCGGGCTCAACTAACGCTCCTGCTGGTGAGTGGGGCCGAGTGGGAAACTGCCGGTCGACTGGTTGTTGTTGTTGGCCTGTCGACCCTGCTGGATGCCCCGGCGGAGATTGGTCAACCGCCCGCGCACGTCGTCGGGCGCGCGTGAGACCTGGGGGCCGGACTGGTGGTTCTGCTGCTGGGCGGTACCCGGCACCAGGTTGGCGCGGGGCACCCGGCGCGGAAGTCCGGAGGTGGTCACTCCGCCTGCCGCGGGCTTCTTGACCCGCTCCGCCTGCCGCACGAGTTCGTCGTTCGGCGAGGGACGCCAGGCGGGCGTGGCCCCGGTGTCCTCCGCGCCGGAGCGCGGGGCCTCGGGAGCGGACCGCTCCGGGGCCGGCCGCTGCGGGAGGGACCCGGACGCCTGCGGTTCGGGGGCCTGCTGCGGCTCGGGAGCCTGCTGCGGGCTGTGGAACCAGTTGGTCTCCAGGGTGTCGTACAGCGGCGTACGACCGTCCCCGGGACCGGCCGCCGGAGGCAGCGCCTCGGCCTGCGGCTGCGGCGGCAGGACCGGACGGTACTGCGCGTCGTCCGCCGCCGGGCGCGGGGCGCCGAAGTCCGGCTCGCCCTCCGGACCGCGCCGCAGCGGGGCGTCCAGGCCCTGAGGCTGGGCGGGCTGGGGCTGTCCGTAGTCGGGGCGGGCGAACTGTCCGGTGCTCGTCGGGTCCTGCGGGGCCGGGGCCGAGAAGTCCGGGCGGGCGAACTGTCCGGTGCCCGTCGGGTCCTGCGGGTTCTGGGCCGCGAAGTCGGGGCGGGCGAACTGTCCGGTGCCCGTCGGGTCCTGCGGGGCCGGGGCCGAGAAGTCCGGGCGGGCGAACTGCGCGGTGCTCGCCGGGTCCTGCGGGTTCTGGGCCGCGAAGTCGGGGCGGGCGAACTGTCCGGTGCCCGTCGGGTCCTGCGCGGAGAAGTCCGGGCGGGCGAACTGTCCGGTGCTCGTCGGGTCCTGCGGGGCCGGGGCCGAGAAGTCCGGGCGGGCGAACTCGGCGGTGGAACCGGGGCCCTCCCGGTCGTCCATGGTCGGCCGCGAGGGCAGCGGCGGGTTCATCGGCCGCTGGAACTGGCCGGTGGACTCGGGCTCCTCGTGACCGCGCGGGGCATCCGGTCGGCCTGGACGCGAACCGGACGGCTCCTCGGCGCCCCAACTGGTGGTCTGCGGGCGCTGCGGGGCGGGGTTGCCACCGGGCAGCTCGGCGCGCGGACCGCCGGCCGGGGGCAGCCGGAGACCGGGCTCGTCCTGGCCACCGGGGCGCTGGAAACCGCCCTGACCGGCCGGGGCCTGCTGGGGCCGGGGCTGCTGCGGCTGCTGCCACGGGGCGGGGGCGTTGCGGTCCTGGCGCCCCGGACCCTGCCGGTCCTGGTTCTGGCGGTTCTGGCCGAACAGGTCGGGACGGCCCGACTCCGCGAGACCCGCGCCGTCGCCCTGGCCGCGGCCACCGGCCCTGGCGCCGCCGAAGGCACCGGCGAGCCCGCCGCCGCCCTGACGCTGCGGCTGCTCCTGCCGGAAGACGTCCTGCGGACCCGTGCCGGGGGCCTGTCGACCCTGCTGGCCGCCGACGTCGCGCGAGGGCAGCGCGGCACGCGGCGTGGAGCCCGCACCGACCTGACCGCGCGAGGCACCCGGCCCCGAGGGGGCGCCGCCGATGCCGGGGCGCGAACCGGCGTTCGCACCCGGGCCGCCACCGCCGAGCAGGCCGGCGGGAGCGCCGGGCTGCTGCCCGGGGCCCTGCTTGGGAAGCGGCTGCTTGCCGCCGTGCGCGACGTCGACCGGCAGCATGACCAGCGCGGTCGTACCACCGGAGTCGGAGGGCCGCAGCTGGATCCGGATGCCGTGACGCAGGGACAGCCGGCCGACCACGAACAGACCCATGCGGCGGGAGACCGAGACGTCCACGGTGGGCGGCGAGGCGAGCCGCTCGTTGATCGCGGCGAGGTCCTCGGGGGAGAGGCCGATGCCGGTGTCGTGGATCTCGACGAGCACCCGCCCGTCGGGCAGCGCGTGACCGGTGACCCGGACCTTGGTCTGCGGCGAGGAGAACGACGTGGCGTTCTCCAGCAGCTCGGCGAGCAGGTGCACGAGGTCGTTGACGACGCGGCCGGCGACCTCGGTCGCGGGCACCGCCGCCAGTTCGATGCGCTCGTACTGCTCCACCTCGGAGGCGGCGGCACGGAGCACGTCGACCAGCGGGACGGGACGGGTCCACCGGCGGCCCGGCTCCTCGCCCGCGAGGACGAGGAGGTTCTCGCCGTTCCGGCGCATACGGGTCGCGAGGTGGTCGAGCTTGAACAGCGAGGAGAGCTGGTCCGGGTCGGCCTCGCGCGACTCCAGTTCGGAGATGAGCGAGAGCTGGCGCTGGATGAGGCCCTGGCTGCGGCGCGAGAGGTTGGTGAACATCGCGTTGACGTTGCCCCGGAGCAGGGCCTGCTCGGCGGCGAGGCGGACGGCCTCGCGGTGCACGTCGTCGAAGGCCGCGGCCACCTTGCCGATCTCGTCCCGGGAGTGCACACCGACCGACTCGACCGAGGTGTCCACGTCCTGCGGGTCGGCCTCGGAGAGCTGCTTGACGAGCTCGGGCAGCCGGTCCTGGGCGACGCGGGTGGCCGTGTCCTGGAGCCGCCGCAGCGAGCGGATCATCGACCGGGCGACGACGAAGGCACCGACCAGCGAGACGCCGAGCACGAGCAGGATGAGCGCACCGCTGATGATCGCTTCGCGCTTCGACTCGTCGCGGAGCTCGCGGGCCTTGCCCTCCATGTCGCTGAGGAGGGTCTCCTCGATGGTCTTCATCGCCTGGATCTTGGTCGAGCTCTGGTCGTACCAGTCCAGGTAGGAGCGCCGGGCCGTGCCTTCCATGCCGGTGGGGCTGGCCAGCACCTTCCTGGCGTAGGCGTTGGCCGCCTTGATCTCCGGGTTGCCCTCGTCCAGCGTGGAGGTCAGTTCCTCGGCGTTGTTGCCGGTCGCGCCGTACACCGCCTTGAAGGAGCGGAGCGCCGCGGCCTCCTTGCCCTGCGCGGACTCGCCGAACTGCCGGTCGTTCGGGTCGAGGTGCGGCTGCTTGTCGTTGCCGCCGGGCAGTGCCGCGGCGATGATCGCCCGCTGGACGGAGGCGTACTCCTTGGCGGAGGAGAAGGCCGCCAGCGCCCGGGTCCGCTTGATCATCTCGGAGTTGCTGGTCGCCTGCGCCATGTCCTGCGAGAGGCTCAGCAGCGAGGAGATCAGCTGGCTGTACTTGTCGACGGTCGAGAGGCTCGGGGCGCCCTTGACGTAGGCCGTCTTGCGGATCTCCCGGATCTCGGCCAGCTGGCCCGCGATCTGGTTGACGCTGGCGTAGATGCCCTCCAGGGCGTCGTCACCGGAGGGGTCGCCGATCGAGGTCGTCGCGTCGAGGAAGGCGGTCTTGGCCCGGTCGGTCTTCTTGCGGGGGTCGGTGACCTTGAAGTCGTCGGCCTTCACGCCGTTGGCCAGCGGACCGGCCGAACGGTCGCGCTCCTCCTGGAGCGCCTGGGCGAGCGAGGTCGCCTGCTTGGTCATCTTCGTCAGCAGCTGCATGTGGTCCAGCTGCTGGATGTCGTTCATCGAGTCGTTGATCCGCAGACCGCCGAGCGTGGTCGCGGCGACCACGGGAAGGGCGAGCAGGGAGACCAGACGGGTGCTGATGCGCCAGTTGCGAAGGGCCATGCGCGAGCCGCTGCCGGCGGAACCCTGGGACTTGGACGAGGGGGCGGCGTCGGCACCGCCCTCGGCCGTGGCACCGGGGTTCTGGGCGCGGTCGCCGCTGTCACCGGCCGCGGCCGGTCCGGGGTTCTGGGCGTGCTGGGGCGAGGAGCCGCGGTCGGTCCCGCCGTGCGGCTCCTGCTCCGCCGCAGCGCTGCCATCCCTCTTGAAACGTCCCTGCACTAGCGTCGCAACCTCTGGACCAGGCGTTCCGTCGCACGAGGCGGTGGAACGGTGTCGGCGTCGTGGAGCGTCGTACCCGCCCCATGGTGGTCATGAGTGGCCGGCGTCCTTCCCCTTTCCGCCGTCACTCGGCGCTGTGTTGCGCCCCCTGCGCGCCGGTTTGAAACCTGCGGCGGTGCGTGGAATTCCAGCACAGTGCCGGATCTCCAACAAGGGCCCCCTGCCTGCCTGGGACCTGGGTGACACATTGTGATGAATGAGTAACGAGCAGTGGAGAGTGATCATGGATGAATGTGTCGATTACGGACAGAAAGGCGAGTGGTGACAGGTGTCCCAGTCGGCATGATCAGGAGCGGAATGGATCATTCAGTGCCGTAATGTCCGTTTCGAGCGTGGCGATTCAGTGCCCGGAATGGGGCATTTTTCGGAACGGTCGTGAGCAAACTCACATGATGATCGCCGTCTCTTCCGGGCTCCCGGAGGGAATTGGATGTTTAGCCTGACGCTTTACAGGGATGGCAAATCCGACAACCGGCGCCCCTCCGGGCGGCGCCCGTACCGACAGGGTCCGAACGGCAGATGAAGAAGACGACGATGTTCCGCAACATTGCCAACCCCCGCCGCACCACGCTGGCGCACCTCAAGGACGCCGAGGGCCTGGGAGCGCCGGAACTGCGGGAGCACGCCGTCGACCTGCCGAACCAGACGGCCAATCCCCGCCGCACCATCCTCATGGAGGCCCCGGCCCCCGTCGCGGCCCCGGAATAGGCCGACCGGCCCGACCGGCCCCGGGCGCGCGGGCCCTACTTCCCGGCGACCCGCGCCCGCGCCGTCCGGCCCTCCCGGCGCCCCGTACCCGCGGCGCCGCCCCGCACCGGCCCCGTGCGTCCGCCCCGGGGTCCCTCGTGGCCTGCGCCCGTACGCGCCGGGCGGCGCCCGCCACCGGGCGGACTCCGCCGGGCGAGGCGATAGCCTGAAGTGTCAGTCTTCAGCCAGCCAGCAAGTGAGGGGCGACAGCATCCCGTGCGCATCGCCAGGTTCTCCATCGACGGCAATGTCGCCTTCGGCGCCGTGGAGGGCGACGGGCCCGACGGTCTCGTCCTCGACATCATCAAGGGCATCCCGTACGCCGAGTTCGAGCTCTCCGGCACCAAGGTCCCGCTGAGCAAGGTCCGCCTCCTGCCGCCCGTGCTCCCCAACAAGGTCGTGGCCATCGGCCGCAACTACGCGGAGCACGCCAAGGAGCTGGGCAACGAGGTACCGGACGTCCCCGTCGCCTTCTTCAAGCCCACCACCTCGGTGATCGGCTCCGGCGACGCCATCGAGTACCCCTCCTTCTCCAACGAACTCCACCACGAGGCCGAACTGGCCGTGGTCATCGGCCGCATGTGCCGGGAAGTTCCGCGCGAGCGCGTGAAGGACGTCATCTTCGGCTACACCTGCGCCAACGACGTCACCGCCCGCGACGCCCAGAAGCGGGAGAAGCAGTGGGCCCGCGCCAAGGGCTTCGACACGTCCTGCCCGCTCGGCCCCTGGGTGGAGACCGACCTCGACCCCGGCGACCTGACCATTCAGGCGACGGTCAACGGCGAGCAACGCCAACTGGGCCGCACGAGCGAGATGATCCGCTCGGTCGAGGACCTGGTCGTCCACATCACGGAAGCCATGACGCTGCTCCCGGGCGACGTGATCCTCACCGGCACTCCCGCAGGGGTCGGACCCCTCCACGTCGGCGACGAGGTCGCCGTCACCATCGAAGGCATCGGCACTCTCACCAACAAGGTGATCAAGCGTGGCTAACGCACCCGTACGCGTCCGTTTCTGTCCCTCGCCGACCGGCAACCCCCACGTGGGCCTGGTCCGCACCGCCCTGTTCAACTGGGCCTTCGCCCGGCACCACGGCGGCACCCTGGTCTTCCGCATCGAGGACACGGACGCGGCCCGTGACTCCGAGGAGTCCTACGAGCAGCTCCTGGACTCCATGCGCTGGCTCGGCTTCGACTGGGACGAGGGCCCCGAGATCGGCGGCCCGCACGCCCCGTACCGCCAGTCGCAGCGCATGGACATCTACAAGGACGTCGCCGACAAGCTCCTGGCCGGCGGGTACGCGTACCACTGCTACTGCACCACCGAGGAGCTCGACACCCGCCGCGACGCCGCCCGCGCCGCCGGGAGGCCCTCCGGCTACGACGGCCACTGCCGCGAGCTGAGCGCCGAGCAGGTCGCCGCGTACGAGGCCGAGGGCCGCACCTCCATCGTCCGCTTCCGGATGCCCGACGAGTCGATCACCTTCACCGACCTGGTCCGCGGCGAGCTGACCTTCCAGCCGGAGAACGTCCCGGACTACGGCATCGTCCGTGCCAACGGCGCCCCGCTCTACACGCTGGTCAACCCGGTCGACGACGCGCTGATGGAGATCACGCACGTCCTGCGCGGCGAGGACCTGCTCTCCTCCACCCCGCGCCAGATCGCCCTCTACAAGGCGCTCATCGAGCTGGGCATCGCCAAGGACACCCCCGCCTTCGGCCACCTGCCGTACGTCATGGGCGAGGGCAACAAGAAGCTCTCCAAGCGCGACCCGCAGGCCTCGCTCAACCTCTACCGCGAGCGCGGCTTCGTGCCCGAGGGGCTGCTCAACTACCTCTCCCTGCTGGGCTGGTCCATCGCCGAGGACCGGGACATCTTCTCCATCGACGAGATGGTGGCCGCGTTCGACATCAAGGACGTCAACGCCAACCCGGCGCGCTTCGACCTGAAGAAGTGCGAGCACGTCAACGCCGAGCACATCCGCCGGATGGACGTGAAGGCGTTCACCGAGGCGTGCGGCCCCTGGCTGAAGGCCCCGTTCGCCCCGTGGGCCCCGGAGTCCTTCGACGCGGCGCAGTTCGCGGAGATCGCCCCGCACGCCCAGACCCGCGTCACGGTCCTCTCGGACATCACGGCCAACGTCGACTTCCTCTTCCTCGACGAGCCGGCGACGGACGAGGCGTCCTGGAACAAGGCGATGAAGGAGGGCTCCGACGCCCTGCTCACCACGGCCCGCGCCAAGCTGGCCGACGCCGAGTGGAACGCCGAGGCCCTGAAGAACGCCATCCTCGCGGCGGGCGAGGAGCACGGCCTCAAGCTCGGCAAGGCCCAGGCTCCGGTCCGCGTCGCGGTCACCGGCCGCACGATCGGCCTGCCGCTCTTCGAGTCCCTGGAGATCCTGGGCCGCGAGAGGACCCTGGCCCGCGTCGACGCGGCCCTGGCGAAGCTCACCGCGTAACCTCGGAGCACCGGAACGCGCCCGCGGGAGGGGGCGGACGGCCGTACTGGCCGTCCGCCCCCTCCCGCCGTTTGCGCGCCCTCCTCGTCCGGGGGACGGGCTCATACGCTGGGCCGCATGACCATCCGCGCGGTCCTCTGGGACATCGACGACACGATCTTCGACCACACCGGTGCCGACCATGCCGGAATGCGCGAACACCTCGAACAGGAGGGCCTGCCCGAGGGGCACGAGTCCGTCGGGCGGGCCCTCGCCGTATGGCGGAAGCTCACCGAGGCGCACTGGGCGCGGTTCGCGGCCGGGGAGACCGATTTCCAGGGGCAGCGCCGGGACCGGGTGCGGGAGTTCCTCGCGCGGCCGCTGTCGGACGAGGAGGCCGACAGCTGGTTCGGCCGGCACGCCACCCACTACGAGGCCGCCTGGCGGCTCTTCCCGGACGTGCTGCCCGTCCTGGACGAACTGGCCGGCGGGTTCCGGCACGCGATCCTGACGAACTCCAGCATCCACAACCAGGACCGGAAGCTGCGCACGCTCGGGGTGCGGGACCGGTTCGAGGCCGTGGTGTGCGCCGTGGAGCTGGGCGTCTCCAAGCCCGAGGCCGGGGCCTTCCACGCCGCCTGCGAGGCGATGGCCCTGGAGCCGGGGGAGGTCGCGTACGTGGGGGACGAGCCCGACATCGACGCCGCGGGGGCGATCGCCGCCGGGCTGAAGGGGATCTGGCTGGACCGGAAGGAGCGGGGCGGGCGGCCCGAACTCCTCCGCATCGAGGGGCTCGACCAGCTGCCCGGGTTGCTGCTCGCCGATACCCGTTTTGGAGCGCCGGACACCTTCGGGTAATGTTCTTCCTGCGCCGCCCGAGAGGAACGGAAGAACCGAACGGGAAGCGCACGCCGAACAAAATCCCTTCCGGGGGTTGAGTTTTGGTGGGCTATGGTGTAATTGGCAACACTACGGTTTCTGGTACCGTCATTCTAGGTTCGAGTCCTGGTAGCCCAGCGCAGAAATGCAACAGCAGTAACAAGCCCCCGTTGTGTAGCGGCCTAGCACGCTGCCCTCTCACGGCAGTAGCGCCGGTTCGAATCCGGTCGGGGGTACAGATCCTTCCCGCGAGATCACCTGGGTCGCTCCCACGGTCTCGATGCAGGATCGCTAGGGCCCCCGTTGTGTAGCGGCCTAGCACGCTGCCCTCTCACGGCAGTAGCGCCGGTTCGAATCCGGTCGGGGGTACTTGTAACACCATGGGCTATGGTGTAATTGGCAACACTACGGTTTCTGGTACCGTCATTCTAGGTTCGAGTCCTGGTAGCCCAGCGCAGAAATGCAACAGCAGTAACAAGCCCCCGTTGTGTAGCGGCCTAGCACGCTGCCCTCTCACGGCAGTAGCGCCGGTTCGAATCCGGTCGGGGGTACAACAGCAGGAAACGGAAGGGCCCTTCACCTCGGTGAAGGGCCCTTCCGCTCGTTCTCGGAGCCCGTACCGCCGCACCGGCCCCTCCTCGGAGGGGCACGTCTTCATCATGTCCGGGTTCCGGGCGGCGACTTGATGTGTCGGCCGGGCCTGCTCGGCCAGGTGCTCGACGTCGCAGGGGCGGCCGAGGCGGATCGGCGCGCGGTGGGTGGGGGACGGGGCGCCGGTCTCCGGTGCCGTCGCCGGCCGAAGCGCTCCAGGAGCCGCTCGACGGCCTCCTTGGCCACCACGCGTACATGGCGCCCGGGGCGGGTACGACGCGATCTGCGCAGTCGTGCCGGTCCACGGACCGGCCGGGGCCGTCGGGGTGCTGTCGGCCGCCGGGCGGCGGACCGTCTCGCGCACCGCTCGTCCGCGGGGTGAGGTTCTGACGGGGCCGCCACGACGCTGGGGCGGCCGGGAAGTTGTCGAACGCGTCAGCCGTTGCGACGCAGGGCCTCGCTGAGCCTGGCCGCCGAATCGATGACCGCCTGGGCGTGCATCCGGCCCGGGTGCCGGGTCAGCCGCTCGATCGGTCCCGAGACCGAGACGGCGGCGACCACCCGGTTCGAGGGACCGCGCACCGGGGCCGAGACCGAGGCGACGCCCGGTTCGCGCTCGCCGATCGACTGGGCCCAGCCCCTGCGCCGTACGCCCGAGAGGGCCGTCGCCGTGAACCGGGCACCCTGGAGACCGCGGTGCAGGCGCTCCGGCTCCTCCCAGGCCATCAGGATCTGGGCCGACGAACCGGCCTTCATGGTGAGCGTGGAGCCGACCGGCACGGTGTCCCGCAGACCGGACAGCCGCTCCGCCGCCGCCACGCAGATCCGCATGTCGCCCTGCCGGCGGTAGAGCTGCGCGCTCTCGCCGGTGATGTCGCGCAGGTGGGTCAGCACCGGCCCGGCCGTGGCCAGCAGACGGTCCTCGCCGGCCGCGGCCGCGAGCTCCGCCAGCCGGGGGCCGAGAATGAAACGGCCCTGCATGTCCCTCGCCACCAGACGGTGGTGTTCCAGTGCCACGGCCAGTCGATGGGCCGTGGGCCGTGCGAGCCCGGTCGCCGCGACCAGCCCGGCGAGGGTGGCCGGACCGGACTCCAGAGCGCTCAATACGAGAGCCGCCTTGTCGAGAACGCCGACGCCGCTAGAGTTGTCCATACGACGATACTCCCGTCTCACTCTGTGAAACGCAAGTTCAATTTTTGGCGGAAGTTGCGAACCTGTACGAGGGGCCGCACGACGGCCCGTCTGCCACCGCCCCGCACGGGGTCGGGACGGCGGCGCACCGAATCTCTAGTTGGGCCGGCGAAGACGCCGGCCGGAGGGAAAGCGATGGGTAGGACACTCGCGGAGAAGGTCTGGGACGACCATGTCGTCCGGCGCGCCGAAGGCGAGCCCGACCTCCTCTTCATCGATCTGCACCTGCTGCACGAGGTGACCAGCCCGCAGGCCTTCGACGGCCTCCGGCAGGCCGGACGCCCGGTGCGGCGCCTCGATCTCACCATCGCCACCGAGGACCACAACACCCCGACCCTCGACATCGACAAGCCGATCGCCGACCCGGTCTCCCGCGCCCAGTTGGAGACCCTGCGCAAGAACTGCGCGGAGTTCGGCGTACGGCTGCACCCGCTGGGCGACGTGGAGCAGGGCGTCGTGCACGTGGTCGGCCCGCAGCTGGGGCTGACCCAGCCGGGCACCACGGTGGTCTGCGGCGACTCCCACACCTCCACGCACGGCGCCTTCGGCGCGCTGGCGTTCGGCATCGGCACCAGCCAGGTCGAGCACGTCCTGGCCACCCAGACCCTGCCGATGGCCCGCCCGAGGACCATGGCGATCACCGTCGACGGCGAACTGCCCGACGGCGTCACGGCCAAGGACCTGATCCTCGCGATCATCGCCCGCATCGGCACCGGCGGCGGCCAGGGCTACATCCTCGAATACCGCGGCCCGGCCATCGAGAAGCTCTCGATGGAGGCCCGGATGACCATCTGCAACATGTCGATCGAGGCCGGCGCCCGGGCAGGCATGATCGCCCCGGACGAGACCACCTTCGAATACCTGAGGGGCCGCGACCACGCCCCGCAGGGCGAGGACTGGGACGCCGCCGTCGCGTACTGGAAGACGCTGCGCACCGACGACGACGCGGTCTTCGACGCCGAGGTCGTCATCGACGCCACCGAGCTGGCGCCGTTCGTCACCTGGGGCACCAACCCCGGCCAGGGCGCGCCCCTGTCGGCGAACGTCCCCGATCCCGCTTCGTACGAGGACGCCTCGGAGCGGAACGCCGCCGAAAAGGCCCTGGAATACATGGGGTTGACCGCGGGCCAGCCGCTGCGCGAGATCAATGTGGACACCGTCTTCGTAGGCTCCTGCACCAACGGCCGGATCGAGGACCTGCGCAACGCGGCCGCTGTCCTGGACGGCCGCAGGGTCGCGGACGGCGTGCGGATGCTGGTCGTCCCCGGCTCGGTCCGGGTCGCCCTGCAGGCCGTCGAGGAGGGCCTGGACAAGGTCTTCACCGCCGCCGGCGCCGAATGGCGGCACGCGGGTTGCTCGATGTGCCTCGGCATGAACCCCGACCAGCTGGCCCCCGGCGAGCGCTCCGCCTCCACCTCGAACCGCAACTTCGAGGGCCGGCAGGGCAAGGGCGGCCGTACGCACCTGGTCTCCCCGCAGGTCGCCGCCGCCACCGCCGTGCTGGGCCGTCTGGCCTCGCCCGCCGACCTGTCCGACGCCCGTACCCCCGCCGGAGTCCGATAACCATGGAAGCTTTCACCACGCACACCGGCCGGGCCGTCCCGCTGCGCCGCAGCAACGTCGACACCGACCAGATCATCCCCGCCCACTGGCTGAAGAAGGTCACCCGCGACGGCTTCGAGGACGGCCTGTTCGAGGCATGGCGCAAGGACGGGGACTTCGTCCTCAACCGCCCGGAGCGCAAAGGCGCCACGGTCCTGGTGGCCGGCCCCGACTTCGGCACCGGCTCGTCCCGCGAGCACGCCGTGTGGGCCCTGCAGAACTACGGCTTCAAGGCCGTGATTTCCTCCCGCTTCGCCGACATCTTCCGCGGCAACTCGCTGAAGAACGGCCTGTTGACCGTCGTGCTCGACCAGAAGACCGTCGACGCGCTCTGGGAGCTGACCGAGGCCGACCCGACGGCCGAGATCACCGTCGACCTGGAGGGGCGCCAGGTGCGCGCCGAGGGGATCACCGTCGACTTCGAGCTCGACGAGAACGCCCGCTGGCGACTGCTGAACGGGCTGGATGACATCGGTCTCACCCTTCAGAACGAAGCGGACATCGCGACTTACGAGGCGACCAGGCCGGCCTTCAAGCCACGTACAATTAACGCCTGAGCAGCGCGTTTCCAGGACTGCGCCCCCTGCCTTCTGGTAGGGGGCGCAGTCGCTTGTTGAGACCCCGTCGGGCGACAACTCGCCCCAGATGGCACAATCGGTGCATGGAACGCGACAGCCAACTCGAGCTTTACGGCCAAGTCGCCGACCGATTGAAGGAAGCGCACACAAGAGTGCGCGCACTGCAAGTCCCGGAGGGCGTAAGGATGGCGCTGTCCCGGAAGCTGTTGGTCATCACGGCCGCGGCTAAGCACGATCTCCCGGACGCGGCAAGGCGTCTGGACCGGTTGATGAAGGACCTCGACGAGGGCCGATTCCCCGAAGGTGAGTGACTCTGCGGAACGACGCAGCGGTCGACTTCGTTGCGGCACTAGGGTGATTAGCCCGTTTCGTGTTTGATTTGCGGTATATATCTGCCTAACGTGCGAAAACGCTTGAACACTTTCGTTCTGGCAATGTCTCCGAAGGGGAAGACGTGAACAAGGCGCAGCTCGTAGAAGCGATTGCCGACAAGGTCGGAGGCCGTCAGCAGGCCGCCGACGCCGTCGACGCGGTGCTCGACGCGATCGTCCGTGCGGTTGTCGCGGGGGACCGTGTCTCGGTCACGGGCTTCGGCTCGTTCGAGAAGGTCGACCGCCCGGCCCGGTACGCCCGCAACCCGCAGACGGGTGAGCGCGTGCGGGTCAAGAAGACCTCGGTTCCCCGCTTCCGTGCGGGACAGGGCTTCAAGGACCTGGTGAGCGGCTCGAAGAAGCTCCCCAAGGGCGGCGAGGTGGCCGTGAAGAAGGCGCCCAAGGGCAGCCTCTCGGGCGGTGCTTCCACCCGCACGACGACCAAGGCCGCGGCGAAGAAGGCCGCCGCCAAGAAGGCCACGGCGAAGAAGGCCGCAGCCAAGAAGACCGTGACCGCCGCGAAGAAGACCACGGCGGCGAAGAAGACCACGGCGAAGAAGGCCACCCCGGCGGCCAAGAAGGCCACGGCCACGAAGAAGACCACCGCCGCGGCGGCGAAGAAGACGGCGACGAAGAAGACCACCGCCGCCAAGACCGCCCCCGCCAAGAAGGCCACGGCGAAGAAGGCGCCCGCGAAGAAGACCACGGCGCGCAAGACCACGGCCAAGAAGGCCACCGCACGGAAGAAGTGAGACCGAGCAGCACAGAGCGCTCACACGCACCGGGCCGGGCTCCCCTCGGGGGAGCCCGGCCCGCGGGCTGTCGTGGACGCGGCCTTCAGAACGTCTGCAGGGTCACCAGGGTGATCCGCAGGTCCGCACCCTCGCCGCTGCCCTCGATCCGCACCCGCTGCCCCGGCCGCAGCAGCAGCAGCCCGCCGGCGTCGAAGGCCCGGGCGTCGAACTCCACCGGGGTGCCGTCGTCGAGCAGCACGCTGCCGGTGCGGGTCTCGGGGTCGTACGTGTACGAGGTCGCCTGCATGGACGGCAGCCTAGCGGCCCGGGGCGGGGCGACCGGTCCGGTACGGGCGCCCGGGGCGCGTCCCCGGAAGGGCGGCGCTACCGCCGCGGCACGGCCCGGCGGATTCCCGCGTCCAGGTGTTCCGCGGTGTGTTCCGCCGTGTGCGGGCCGACGCCCAGGGCCAGCGCGGCCCGCAGATCCGCGCCGGTGTCCACGTCCTGGCGGACCGAATCGATACCGGTCAGGTCGGCCTCCACCGCCCCGGAGTCCAGATGCCGGCCCCGGGAAGGGCCGCCGAAAGCCGGGCACAATTCCACCCCGGGCGCGGCCGACAGAAATGTTGTGCCGATTCCCGCCGCATCCGTCACAAATGTTCGCGGGAATTCGGCGGAGTAATTGAGCACCCGGGCCAATTCCCCGGGACGCAGGGCCGGGAGATCGGCGTTGAGCGCGGCGAGGGCGGCCCGGGGCCGCCGGGCCCGTACCGTGCGCGCGCCGTGCGCCAGCGCGGCGTTGAGCCCGCGGTCGGGCTCGTCGGGCACGACGCGCGCGCCGAGCGCGGTGAGCGCGGCCCCGGCCTCCGCGTCGTCCGTGACCACCACCACATCCAGCACCGCCGGGCAGGACAGGGCGGCTGCCACGGTGTCCCGGGCGAAGGCGAGGGCGAGTCGCGGACGCAGCGCGTCCCCCGTCGCGGGCGCCAGCCTGCTCTTGGCCCGGGCCAAGGGCTTCAACGGGACGACCAGGGACCAGGGACCGGTCGGGTCGGTGTTCGTGGCGATCTCCCCCTCGGTGCGCTTCGCAGCCTATTCTCGCCTGCTGCGCGAGAACCCGGAGGGACGGTCCCGAAACCGGGGCGTACGGTGTTCTCGACAGAGCAGGGGCCTGGGGCGAGACTTGACCGTCGGTAGCCAGGCAGAGTTCAGGTCCTTAGAGGAAGGTGTCCGAGTGTCCCGCCGCAGAATCGGCTTCTGGTACCGCCTGGCGGCGGTCATCGCAAAACCGCCGCTGGTGGTTCTGTTCAAGCGTGACTGGCGGGGAATGGAGCACATTCCGGCCGACGGCGGATTCATCACGGCGGTCAACCACAACTCTTACCTGGACCCGCTCTCCTACGCACATTTCCAGTACAACACCGGGCGGGTGCCCCGGCTCCTGGCCAAGGCGGCCCTCTTCAAGACGCCCTTCGTCGGAATGATGCTGCGCGGCACCGGACAGATTCCCGTGTACCGCGAGACGACCAACGCGCTGGACGCCTTCCGGGCCGCCGTCGACGCCATCGAGCGCGGCGAATGCGTCGCCTTCTACCCGGAGGGCACCCTCACCCGCGACCCCGACATGTGGCCGATGGCCGGCAAGACCGGCGCGGCCCGCGTCGCGCTGCTGACGAAGGTCCCGGTCATCCCGGTCGCCCAGTGGGGCGCCAACCTGGCGATGCCGCCGTACGCCAAGACGGACAAGTTCCGGTTCTTCCCCCGCAAGACCCTCCAGGTGCAGGCGGGACCGCCCGTCGACCTCTCCCGGTTCTACGACCTGCAGCCCACGCCCGAGGTGCTGCGCGAGGCGACCGAGGTCATCATGGCCGCGGTGACCGAGCAGCTGGAGATCGTGCGGGGCGAGAAGGCCCCGGCACAGCCGTACGACCACCGCAGGGCCCGCGCGGAACAGCGGCGCAAGGCCGAGGGAAAGGGAACCAAGTGACGCACCCCGCGAAGGCGGCCGTCTTCGGAACGGGCTCATGGGGCACGGCCTTCGGCGTGGTCCTCGCCGACGCCGGCTGCGAGGTCACCCTCTGGGGCCGCCGCGCCGAGATCGCCGAGGCCGTCAACACCACCCGTACCAACCCGGACTACCTGCCGGGCATCGAACTCCCCGCGTCGCTCCGGGCCACCACCGACGCCGCCGAGGCGCTGGACGGCGCCGACTTCGCCGTGCTCGTGGTGCCTTCGCAGACCCTGCGCGCCAACCTCGCCGACTGGGCCCCGCACCTGGGCTCCGACACCGTCCTCGTCTCGATGATGAAGGGCGTCGAACTCGGCACCGCGAAGCGGATGAGCGAGGTCATCGAGGACGTCACCAAGGTCTCCGCGGACCGGATCGCCGTCATCACCGGACCCAACCTGGCCAAGGAGATCGCCGAACGCCGCCCCGCGGCGGCCGTCGTCGCCTGCCAGGACGAGTCCGTGGCCCGGCGCCTCCAGGCCGCCTGCCACACCCCGTACTTCCGCCCGTACACCAACACCGACGTGGTCGGCTGCGAACTCGGCGGCGCGGTCAAGAACGTCATCGGCCTCGCGGTCGGCATCGCCGACGGCATGGGCCTCGGTGACAACGCCAAGGGCTCGCTCATCACCCGGGGCCTCGCCGAGACGACCCGCCTCGGCCTCGCCATGGGCGCCGACCCGTTGACCTTCTCCGGACTGGCGGGCCTGGGCGACCTGGTGGCGACCTGCTCCTCGCCGCTGTCGCGCAACCACACCTTCGGCACCAACCTCGGCCGCGGCATGACGCTCCAGGAGACCATCGCCGTCACCAAGCAGACCGCCGAGGGCGTCAAGTCCTGCGAGTCGGTGCTCGATCTGGCGCGCCGGCACGGCGTCGACATGCCCATCACCGAGACGGTCGTCGGCATCGTCCACGAGGGCAAGCCGCCGATGGTCGCGCTGGCCGAGCTGATGTCGCGCAGCGCGAAGCCCGAGCGGCGCTGAGATCCCGCTCGGGCGGTCCCCTCGGCCGGTGGGCCGTCCGACGGGCTCCGGAACCGGCCGCGGAGGGCCGGAGCGGTGAACGTCCGCGGTCACCGTTCCGGCGGACCCGGCCGCGCTGACGCAGGGGGTACCAGCAGGTACGCTCAACCCGATATGAGCAGCGAGAACCTCCCCCAGAGCCCGGAGCGGCAGCTCCGCAAGCCGCGCGTGGCCGTCGTGTTCGGCGGCCGCAGCTCCGAACACGGCATCTCGGTCGTCACGGCCGGCGCCGTCCTGAACGCCATCGACCGGACCAAGTACGACGTCCTGCCGATCGGCATCACGACCGACGGCCGCTGGGCGCTCACCGCCGACGAACCCGAACGCATGGCCATCACGGACCGGAAGATGCCCGAAGTGGCCCAACTGGCCGAGTCCGCCGAGGGCGCCGTGGTGCTCTCCGTCGACCCCGGCAGCCGTGAAGTGGTGTACAGCGAGCCCGGCTCGGTCCCCAAGGCACTCGGCGAGGTGGACGTCGTCTTTCCCGTGCTGCACGGCCCGTACGGCGAGGACGGCACCCTCCAGGGGCTCCTGGAACTGTCCGGAGTGCCCTACGTCGGCGCCGGGGTCCTCGCCTCGGCGGTCGGCCAGGACAAGGAGTACATGAAGCGGGTCTTCATCTCCTTCGGCCTGCCGGTCGGCCCGTACCTCGTGGTGCGCCCCCGGGAATGGGACAAGGACCCCGCCGGGGCCCGCGCGCGCATCGTGGACTTCGCCGGCGAGCACGGCTGGCCGCTCTTCATCAAGCCCTCCCGGGCCGGCTCCTCCATCGGCATCACCAAGGTCGACGACCCGTCCGGGCTCGACGAGGCGATCGAGGAGGCCCGCCGCCACGACCCGAAGTTCCTCGTCGAGTCGCTGCTGCGGGGCCGCGAGATCGAGTGCGGGGTGCTGGAGTTCGAGGACGGGCCGCGCGCCAGCGTGCCCGCCGAGATCCCGCCGGTGACCGCACACGACTTCTACGACTTCGAGGCCAAGTACATCGACTCGGCCTCCGGGATCGTGCCCGCCCCGCTCACCGAGGAGCAGACGGCCGAGGTCCAGCGCCTCGCGATCGATGCCTTCGACGCCGTGTCCTGCGAGGGACTGGTCCGTGCCGACTTCTTCCTCACCGAGGACGGCACCTTCGTGATCAACGAAGTCAACACCCTGCCCGGCTTCACGCCGATCTCCATGTACCCGCGGATGTGGCAGGAGAGTGGTGTGAGCTACCCGGAGCTGGTGGACCGGCTGATCCAGGCCGCGCTGAGGCGGTCGACCGGCCTGCGCTGAGCGCCGGACCGTGCCCCAGGGCGTGCGCCCCGCGACGGCGGCGCACGCCCTACAGGCCGGGAACCGTCTTCGCGACGGCCGGGCCGAACGCGGCCAGCGGACTCGCGTCGTGCGCGTACCGGGCGGACAGGCTCACCTCGACGTACGCCTTGCGATAGGTCGTCGTGAAACGCGGACCGGCGCCCTCCGCCTGCTCCAGCAGCCAGTTGACGCCGTTCGCCTCGGTCCCCTTGGCCATGGGGTCGTCCATCTTCGCGGGCCGGGGGACGCCGCAGCGCAGTACGATCGCTCCGTCCCCCCACTCGGCGGTCAGTTCGGATTTCGGCCCGGTGTCCCCGCGGTCGTGCCCGGCGACGGTCTCCGGCAGTTCCCCGTGCAGCGCGCGGCAGTAGGCTGCGGCTTCCGGGGGAGGGGAGGGCACTGTGACCGACACCGCCGCGCCCGAGGAGGAACAGCCCGCCGCGGCCAGCAGCAACGCGGCGACGGACGGACCGAGGAACACGGGGTGGCGGAGCCGGCGCGATGATGTCACCGGCCCAGCGTAGACGGGGACTACAGATGAACGACCGGGCAGGTCAGGGTTCGGGTGATGCCTTCCACCTGCTGGACCTTGGCGACCACCATGCGGCCCAGTTCGTCGACCGTGTCGGCCTGCGCGCGGACGATCACGTCGTAGGGGCCTGTCACGTCCTCCGCCTGGATCACTCCCGGAATTGCGGAGATGGTCTCGGCGACGGTCGACGCCTTGCCCACCTCGGTCTGAATGAGGATGTACGCCTGTACCACGGAACCTCCAGGGCGGCGACGAGGATCATGTGGGGAAAGAGACGCCACGTTATCGCGTTGCCGCGTACCGCGGGGAGACCTGTGGGTGGTTGACGCCCACCGCGTGGCGTGCGCAGGACACGGATTGACGTATCTCTTGACAGTACCGACAGCAGTGACGGCCCGCGACCGAGACCACGGCGGGCCGGAAGGGGGAACAGGCATGCCGGTGACGAGCGGTGCAGACTGCTCCCCACCATGCCGGCCGGTCCGTGATGGGGACCGCCGGCCGCCGAAGCAGCCCGGACGACCATCCGGCGCGATAGATGAGAGGTGAGACTCGGTGAAGGGAACCGTGGGCGAGTTGGGGGAGTTCGGGCTCATCAGGGAGCTCACCGCCCGGCTCACCACCACTCCGGCGGTACGGCTCGGCCCCGGCGACGACGCCGCGGTCGTGACCGCCCCCGACCGCAGGGTCGTGGCCAGTACGGACATCCTGCTGGAGGGGCAGCACTTCCGCCGCGACTGGTCGACGGCGTACGACGTCGGCCGCAAGGCGGCCGCCCAGAACCTCGCCGACATCGCCGCCATGGGCGCGGTGCCCACCGCGCTGCTGCTCGGCCTGGTCGTCCCCGCCGAACTCCCGGTCACCTGGGCCGGCGAGCTGATGGACGGCCTGCGTGACGAATGCCAGGTCGCGGGCGCCGCGGTGGTCGGCGGCGACGTGGTGCGCGGCGAGACGATCACCGTCTCGATCACCGCGCTCGGCGACCTGCGCAACCACGAACCGGTCACCCGGGCCGGCGCCCAGCCCGGCGACGTCGTCGCCGTCACCGGCTGGCTCGGCTGGTCCGCCGCCGGATACGCCGTGCTCTCCCGGGGCTTCCGCTCGCCCCGCGCCTTCGTCGAGGCCCACCGCCGCCCCGAACCCCCCTACCACGCGGGCCCTGCCGCCGCCGGGCTCGGCGCCACCGCGATGACGGACGTGAGCGACGGGCTCGTCGCCGACCTCGGGCACATCGCCGAGGCCAGCAAGGTCCGCATCGACCTGCGCTCCGGACTCATCGACATCCCCTCGCAGATGTCCGACATCGGACAGGCCGTCGGCGTCGACCCGCTCCAGTGGGTGCTGACCGGGGGAGAGGACCACGCGATCGTCGCCACCTTCCCGCCGGACGTGAAGCTGCCCGCCCGCTGGAAGGTCATCGGCGAGGTGCTCAACCCCTCCGCGCTGCCCCAGGTGACGGTCGACGGGGCGCCCTGGACCAGCAGGAGCGGCTGGGACCATTTCGGGGGCATAGAGGACGCCCAGTAGATTTCGGCGCATGCCCCTGTCTGCTGCCGTACCCGCCCGGGTGCTCACCGTCGCCGGATCCGACTCCGGCGGCGGTGCGGGCATCCAGGCCGACCTGAAGACGATGCTGGCGCTCGGGACGCACGGAATGAGCGTGCTCACCGCCGTCACCGCCCAGAACTCGCTGGGGGTGCGGGGCGCCTGGGAACTGCCCGCCGAGGCCGTGCGTGCCCAGTACCGCAGTGTGGTGGACGACATCGGCGTCCAGGCGGTCAAGACCGGCATGCTGTCCTCGGCCGTCCTCGTGGAGACCGTGGCCGAACTCCTCGCCGGCACCGACGCCCCCGTCGTCGTCGACCCGGTCGGCCTCTCCAAGCACGGCGACCCGCTGCTGGCGGCCGAGGCGCTCGACTCCGTACGCACGAAACTGCTGCCGACCGCCACGGTCGCCACCCCGAACCTGGACGAGGTCGCCCAACTCACCGGCATCGTCGTCCGGGACGAGGCGGACATGCGCGGGGCCGCCGCCGCACTGCTGGACCTCGGGCCGCGCTGGGTCGTCGTCAAGGGCGGCCACCTGCCCGGCGACCCCGTCGACCTGCTCACGGACGGCACCGAGGAACACTGGTTGCGCGCCCCGAGACACGACAACCGGCACACCCACGGCACCGGCTGCACCCTCGCCTCCGCGATCGCCTGCGGACTGGCCCTGGGCCAGGACGTGCCCACGGCGGTACGGGGCGCGAAGGCGTACGTCACCGGCGCGATCGAGGCGGGCTTCCCGCTGGGCGCGGGCATCGGCCCCGTCGACCACGGCTGGCGGACCCGCACCGGATGATCCGTGCCGGGGAAGCCGGAAGTCCCGTGGCGCGCCCGGGGAGTCCCGGGGCACAGCAAGAAGCCGGTCCACCTGGGTGGACCGGCTTCTTGGGCAACCGGAAGGCTGCGCTACGACGGGAACGTCAGCGCGCGACCTTGCCGGCCTTGATGCACGAGGTGCAGACGTTGAGCCGCTTCGGCGTCCGACCGACCACGGCACGCACGCGCTGGATGTTGGGGTTCCAGCGACGGGACGTACGGCGGTGCGAGTGCGAAATGTTGTTGCCGAAGCCCGGCCCCTTGCCGCAGACGTCGCAGTTGGCAGCCACGGGTCACTCCAAAGACTTCAGATGCACTTACAGTGAATTCCGGCGCGCCGGAATCAGTTGACTGAAGTGGCGGTGCCGGGGAAATGTCCCGACTTTCGTCGGGCAACCGAAGCAGCATACAACGACCGCGTCGGTAGAACGAAACTACCATGGGTTCCGCCGCCCCCGTTCCGCCCCTGTCCCCGCCGGACCCCGCGCACGGGACTACTCTGCGGTGCAGCCGGCCGCCCACGGCCGATTCCGAGGAGGACCGACAGGTGCCGCAGACCGCCGACGACATGGACGCCGTCGCGGTGCGCGCCTGGTGCTCACTGGCCCTGGAGGCACTGGGCCGGGAGCGGGCGGCGATCGACGCGATCAACGTCTACCCCGTCGCCGACGGGGACACCGGCACCAACCTCTACCTGACCGTGGAGTCCGCGAACCAGGCCGTCGAAGCCGTCTTCGCCGCCCACGAGACCGGCACCACCACCCCCCTCACCGCCGATGCGGTACGGGCCATGGCGCACGGCGCCCTGATCGGCGCCCGCGGGAACTCCGGCACGATCCTGGCCCAGTTGCTGCGCGGGACGGCGCAGGTGCTGGCCGTCGGGCACGACGCGGACCACCTGCGCCGGGCGTTCGCCACCGCGGCCGACGCCGCCCGGCAGGCCGTCGCCCACCCCGTCGAGGGCACCGTGCTGACGGTGGCCGCGGAAGCCGCGGCGGCCGCCGCGCGCACCGCCGCCGACGCCACCACCGCCGAGGTCGCGCAGGCGGCGTACGAAGGGGCGCGGGCGGCCCTGGCCGCCACCCCCGGCCAGCTCGCCGTGCTCGGCCGGGCGGGCGTCGTGGACGCCGGCGGGCGGGGACTGGTGACGGTGCTCGGGGCGCTCGTCGAGGCGGTCTGCGGACGGCCGCCCGCCGCCGGACCCGCGCTCCCCGCCCCCGCCCCGGCCCTCCCGGTGCCGGAGGACTGCGCGGCGGACGGACCCGCGGACGGACCCGCCTTCGAGGTCATCTACCTGCTGGAGGCCACCGACGAGGCGGTGGACCGGCTGCGGGCCCGGCTCGACCCGCTCGGCGACTCGCTCGTGGTGGTCGGCGGCGACGGACTGTGGAACGTCCATGTGCACGTCGACGACGCGGGCGCCGCCGTGGAGGCCGGCGTCGAGGCGGGACGCCCGTACCGGATCCGGATCACCCACTTCGGCGCGGACCGGGCCCACCCCCACGTCGAGCCCGTGCAGCGCGCCGTCGTCGTGGTGGTCCCCGGCGACGGGCTGCGCGGCCTGTGCAAGGAGGCCGGGGCCACGACGGTCCTGGCCCGCCCCGGCGAACCGCCCGCCAGCGGCGAACTGGTCGACGCGATCCGCCGGGCGCACGCCCGCGAGGTGGTCCTGCTGCCCAACGACGCGGAGCTGCGCCACACCGCCGCCGCGGCCGCCGAACAGGCCCGCGCGGAAGGCGTCCGGGTCGCCCTGGTCCCGACCCGGGCCGCCGTCCAGGGCCTCGCCGCCCTCGCCGTCCACGAACCGGGCCGCAGCTTCGACGAGGACGTGGTGGCGATGACCGCCGCCGCGGGCGCCACCCGCTACGCCGAACTGGCCGTCGCCGAACGGCAGTCCTGGACCATGGCGGGCATCTGCCAGGCCGGGGACGTCCTGGGGCTGATCGACGGCGACGTCGCGGTCATCGGCGGGGACGTCCCGCACACCGCCCGGACCGTGCTGGACCGGATGCTCGCGGCGGGCGGCGAACTGGTCACCCTGGTCCTGGGCGAGGGCGTCCCCGACAGCCTCGCCGACGCGCTGGAGGAGCACGTGCGCGAGGGCCACCTCGCGGTGGACACGGTGGTCTACCGGGGCGGTCCCCGGAGCGCCCCGCTGCTCATCGGGGTGGAGTAGACCCGGTCCCGGGCCGTGCCCGGCGGCCGGCTGTCAGTGGCGTGGTGTGCAATGGATCGCGTGTCCGCGTTCGACGAACCCCTCAAGAAGCTGCTCGGCGGAGCCACCGCGAAGGTGATGGCCGACCACCTCGACCTGCACACGGTCGGCGATCTGCTCCACCACTACCCCCGGCGCTACGAGGAGCGCGGTCGGCTCACGGCGCTGACCGACCTCCCGCTGGACGAGCACGTGACGGTGGTCGCCCAGGTCGCCGAGGCCCGCGTCCTGACGTTCAACAACGGCCGCGGCAGACGCCTGGAGGTGACCCTCACCGACGGCAGCGGCCGCCTCCAGCTGGTCTTCTTCGGCCACGGCGTCCACAAGCCGCACAAGGAGCTGCTGCCCGGCCGCCGGGCGATGTTCGCCGGCAAGGTCTCCGTCTTCAACCGGAAGATGCAGCTGGCCCACCCCACGTACCAGCTCCTGGAGACCGGGCCTGGCGAAGGAGCCGGGGACGGGACCGGGGACAGGGAGGCGGTGGACGCCTTCGCCGGGCGGCTGCTGCCGATCTACCCGGCCTGCAAGCAACTGGACTCGTGGCGGATCGCCAAGGCCGTCGACACGGTCCTGCCCAGCGCGCGGGAGGCCGTCGACCCGCTGCCGGCCGCGCTGCGCGAGGGCCGCGGCCTCGCCCCGCTCCCGGAGGCGCTGCTGAAGGTCCACCGCCCGCAGACCAAGGCGGACATCGCCCTGGCCAGGGACCGGCTCAAGTGGGACGAGGCATTCGTCCTCCAGGTGGCGCTGGCCCGCCGCAGGTACGCCGACACCCAGCTCCCGGCCGTGGCCCGCAGGCCCGGGCCCGGCGGCCTGCTCGACGCCTTCGACGCCAAACTGCCCTTCACCCTCACCGACGGGCAGCAGAAGGTCTCCAAGGAGATCTTCGACGACCTCGCGACCGAACACCCGATGCACCGGCTGCTCCAGGGAGAAGTCGGATCGGGGAAGACCATGGTCGCGCTGCGGGCGATGCTCGGTGTCGTCGACGCGGGCGGACAGGCCGCCATGCTCGCGCCCACCGAGGTGCTCGCCCAGCAGCACCACAGATCCATCACCGAGATGATGGGGGAGCTGGCCGAGGGCGGGATGTTGGGCGGCTCCGAGCAAGGGACGAAGGTGGTGCTGCTCACCGGGTCGATGGGCGTGGCCGCCCGTCGTCAGGCGCTGCTCGATCTCGTCACGGGCGAGGCGGGGATCGTGATCGGCACCCACGCCCTGATCGAGGACAAGGTGAAGTTCCACGATCTGGGCCTGGTCGTCGTCGACGAGCAGCACCGCTTCGGCGTGGAGCAGCGCGACGCCCTGCGCTCCAAGGGGAAGCAGCCGCCGCATCTGCTGGTGATGACCGCCACCCCCATTCCCCGCACGGTCGCCATGACCGTCTTCGGGGACCTGGAGACCTCCGTGCTGGACCAGCTCCCGGCCGGCCGCTCGCCGATCGCCAGCCATGTCGTGCCCGCCAAGGACAAGCCGCACTTCCTCGCCCGCGCCTGGGAACGGGTGCGGGAGGAGGTGGAGAAGGGGCATCAGGCGTACGTGGTCTGCCCCCGCATCGGCGACGACGAGGACGAGCCGGGCGGCAAGGGGAAGAAGGCACCCGAGGGCGACGGCGAGAAGCGCCCGCCGCTCGCCGTCCTGGAGATCGCCGAACAGCTCTCCGGGGGACCCCTCGCCGGTCTGCGCATCGAGGTGCTGCACGGCAGGATGGCGCCCGAGGACAAGGACGACGTGATGCGCCGCTTCGCCGCGGGCGAGGTCGACGTCCTGGTCGCCACCACCGTCATCGAGGTCGGGGTCAACGTCCCCAACGCCACCGCCATGGTGATCATGGACGCCGACCGGTTCGGCGTCTCCCAGCTGCACCAGCTGCGCGGCCGGGTCGGCCGGGGCTCCGCCCCCGGCCTGTGCCTCCTGGTCAGCGAGGCGCACGAGGCGAGTCCGGCCCGCGCCCGGCTGTCCGCCGTCGCCGCCACCCTCGACGGCTTCGAGCTCTCCCGGATCGACCTCGAACAGCGCCGCGAGGGCGATGTCCTCGGCCAGGCCCAGTCCGGGGTCCGCTCCTCGCTGCGGATGCTCACCGTCATCGACGACGAGGAGGTCATCGCCGCCGCCCGCGAGGAGGCGGTCGCGGTCGTCGCCGCCGACCCGGGGCTGGAGCACCTGCCCGAGCTGCGGACCGCGCTGGACGCCCTGCTCGACAAGGAGCGCGAGCAGTACCTCGACAAGGGCTGACCGGCACCGCCGGGGAAGGCCCGGGTGCGCGGGCCCGATCCGGCCCGACGCCATATCGTGGGTGGCACCACACCGCGGCATCCTGCGGGCCACCCACGAACCGAGGACCAGACACCCATGACCCGCGTGATCGCCGGCTCGGCCGGCGGCCGCCGCCTGGCCGTTCCGCCCGGCACCGGCACCCGCCCCACCTCCGACCGCGCGCGAGAGGGCCTCTTCTCCACCTGGGAGGCCCTCCTGGGCAGCCTGGCGGGAGTCCGGATCGCCGATCTGTACGCGGGCTCCGGCGCCGTCGGCCTGGAGGCGCTCTCCCGGGGCGCGGCGCACGCGCTGCTCGTCGAGGCGGACCCCAAGGCCGTCCGCACCGTCCGGGACAACGTCCGCACCCTCGGCCTGCCCGGCGCCGAGGTCCGTACCGGCCGGGCCGAACAGGTCGCCGCGGGCCCGGCGCCCGCCGAGCCGTACGACGTGGTGTTCCTCGACCCGCCGTACGCCGTCACGGACGACGATCTTGGCGAGATACTGCTCACACTCCGTGCTCAGGGGTGGCTCACGGAGGACGCGCTCGTCACCGTGGAACGCAGCACCAGGGGCGGAGAATTCGGCTGGCCCGAGGGATTCGAAGCGTTGCGGGCCCGTCGTTACGGCGAAGGAACGCTTTGGTACGGTCGCGCCGCCTCTACGTGCGAAGACGCACGATGACCGGACCGGAGAGCGAGGGAATCAAGTTGCGCCGCGCCGTCTGCCCGGGGTCGTTCGACCCCATCACCAACGGACATCTCGACATCATTGGCCGCGCCTCGAAGCTGTACGACGTCGTGCACGTCGCGGTGATGATCAACCAGTCCAAGAAGGGCCTGTTCACGGTCGACGAGCGGATCGACCTGATCCGCCGCGTCACCTCGGAGTTCGGCAACGTCCAGGTCGAGGCGTTCCACGGTCTCCTGGTCGACTTCTGCAAGCAGCGCGACATCCCGGCGATCGTCAAGGGGCTTCGGGCCGTGAGCGACTTCGACTACGAGCTCCAGATGGCCCAGATGAACAACGGCCTCTCGGGCGTCGAGACCCTCTTCGTGCCCACCAATCCCACCTACAGCTTCCTGTCGTCCTCCCTGGTCAAGGAGGTTGCCACCTGGGGCGGCGACGTCTCCCACCTGCTCCCCCCGGTGGTCCAGGAGGCCCTCACCGAGCGGCTCGCCCGGGACCGCTGACCTGACGGCCCATCAGCAGGTGTCGGGCGGGCGCCGACTGGCCGTACAGTCGTCCCGTCCGTCTCCAATCGGCTGTAGAGAGTGGCGAGCACACGGTGGACGTGCAGAAGAAGCTCGACGAGATCGTCGAGGCGGTCGGGAGTGCCCGGTCGATGCCCATGTCGGCTTCGTGCGTGGTCAACCGCGCCGAACTGCTCGCGATGCTGGAGGAGGTGCGCCAGGCCCTGCCGGGCTCGCTCGCCCAGGCCCAGGAGCTCATCGGCGGCCAGGAGCAACTGGCCGAGCAGGCCCGCCGTGAGGCGGAGCGGATCATCGAGGCCGCGCACGCCGAACGCACCTCGCTGATCACCGGGACCGAGATCGCCAGGCAGGCGCAGGGCGAGGCCGACCGCATCCTCGACGAGGCCCGCCGGGAGGCCGCCGAGGTCCGCTCCGAGGCGGACGAGTACGTCGACAGCAAGCTCGCCAACTTCGAGGTCGTCCTCACCAAGACCATCGGCTCCGTCGACCGGGGCCGCGAGAAGCTCCTCGGCCGCGGCCACCCCTTCGACGAGCAGGGCCGCGAGGACCCGGACTTCGCCGAGGCCCCCGAGCGCAGCACCGACCCGGACATACTGCGCAGCCGGGCGGACGAGTACGTGGACACCAAGCTCGGCGCCTTCGAGGCCGTGCTCGCCAAGACCCTGGAGGCGGTCGGCCGCGGCCGGCAGAAGCTGCACGGCCGGATCCCCACCGACGACCTCGGCGCGCACGTGGCGGCCCAGGACGCGGCGGGCAACCAGGTGCGCGTGAGCGACGAGGACCACTGGGCCGGCCTCGCCGAGCTGGCCACCCCCGAGCCGCAGCCGGTGCACCAGCAGGCCCCGTCGCACTTCCCGGCACAGACGCAGGTGCCGCAGATGCCCGTACAGCAGCCCGGCTACGCGGAGACGTACGCGTACCAGGACCAGCCGCAGCAGGACGTCTACGGCTACCAGCAGCAGCCGGACCCGTACGCCGCCTATCAGCAGCAGGGCTACGGCCAGGACCAGACCCAGGTGCCGGTGCAGGGGTACGGGGACTGGCAGCAGCCGCCCGCGCAGCCCCAGCAGGCGCTCCCGCAGGGCGAGAGCGCCCTCGACGAGACCAGCCTGTTCGACACCAGCATGATCGACCTGGACCAGCTCCGCAGGTACGAGCAGGAACGCTGACCGGCGGCGCCGGAGCGGGAGCCTGGCGCCCGCCCGCAGGTCCGGCCCGGTCGGGCCCGGCGGCCCGATTGGGAGCTGGGCGACACGTCCAGTATCCTGGCTCTTCGGTCGCGCGTATGTCCGCGATCCCGGCTGCCCGCTTCGACTCCGAAGCCGGTCGGCCTTCCCACGACGCGTGTTGCACATGATCTCGAAAGCAGGAAAAGCCCTGAACGGCCACCTCGACCACCGAAACCCCCTCGTGTTCGATACGCACGAGCTGGGTCGGCGTCCCGGTGCCCTCCAGCGGCTGACCCGCTCGGTGGACGCTCCCGCGGACCTCGGCATCGACGGGGTCATCGGCGTACCGGAAGGCGCGCCCGTGGAGCTGGACCTCCGGCTCGAATCGGTCATGGAAGGGGTGCTCGTCACAGGCACCGCCCGTGCGGCCGCCGAGGGGGAGTGCGTAAGGTGTCTGGAGCCGCTGCACCAAGAGGTCGCTGCGGACTTCCAGGAGATGTTCTCGTACCCTGACGCCGATGACCGGGGCCGCGCCAAGGCGGAACCGGCCGACGACGCCGAGGACGACGAGGACAGGCTCTTCATCGAGGACGGCCTGTTCGACCTCGAACCAGTGCTGCGCGATGCGGTGGTGCTCGCACTGCCGATGCAGCCGGTGTGCCGGGAGTCCTGTGCCGGTCTGTGTTCCGAATGCGGAATCAGGCTGGACGAGAATCCCGGTCATCACCACGACGCCGTCGACATTCGTTGGGCGGCATTGCAAGGACTCGCCGACACCGTTCAGGACGGCGAGAAGGACAACATGGGCGGCGCCGATGCGGGCGTCGACGAGAAGCAGGAGAAGTAGCCGTGGCTGTTCCGAAGCGGAAGATGTCGCGCAGCAACACGCGCCACCGCCGGTCGCAGTGGAAGGCTGCGGTCCCCACCCTGGTTTCGTGCGAGCGTTGCCAGGAGCCGAAGCTGCAGCACATCGCGTGCCCCAGCTGCGGCACGTACAACAAGCGCCAGGTCCTCGAGGTCTGAGCGGCTGGTGAGAGGCCCGATGTCTGAGTTGTCCAACGCCAAGAAGAAGGCAGACAACGTCAACACAGCCTCGTCCCACACGCTTCTGGAAGGGCGGCTCGGGTATCAACTCGAGACCGCCCTTCTGGTGCGTGCGCTGACCCACCGTTCGTACGCGTACGAGAACGGCGGTCTGCCCACCAACGAGCGGCTGGAGTTCCTCGGGGACTCGGTGCTCGGCCTGGTGGTCACGGACACGCTGTACCGCACCCACCCCGACCTGCCCGAAGGCCAGCTGGCCAAGTTGCGGGCCGCGGTGGTCAACTCGCGTGCGCTTGCGGAAGTGGGCCGCGGCCTCGAACTCGGCTCCTTCATCCGGCTCGGCCGGGGTGAAGAGGGCACGGGGGGCAGGGACAAGGCATCCATCCTCGCCGACACCCTCGAAGCGGTGATCGGCGCGGTCTATCTCGATCAGGGCCTCAGCGCGGCCTCGGAGCTGGTCCACCGGCTCTTCGACCCGCTGATCGACAGGTCCTCGAACCTCGGCGCCGGCCTGGACTGGAAGACCAGTCTCCAGGAGCTCACCGCGAGCGAGAGCCTCGGAGTCCCCGAGTACCTCGTCACGGAGACCGGCCCGGACCACGAGAAGACCTTTACTGCTGCCGCTCGCGTCGGTGGTGTCTCGTACGGCACCGGCACCGGCCGTAGCAAGAAGGAAGCGGAGCAGCAGGCGGCGGAGTCCGCCTGGCGCGAGATCAGCGCCGCCGCACAGGCACGGGAGGACGCGGCGAAGGCCGCTGCCGACGGAGGGGCCGCCGACACCTCTGCCGACCCGTCGCCGTCCACGGACGTCGCTCCGGCCTGACCCGGAAGCCCCTCGGTGCCCCCGTGCACCGGGGGGCTCTTCCTGCCCGGAAACGTGCGCTTTCCCCAGGAGCCCTTTTCCCCGGGCCCCTTCCTTCACCATCCCGTCAGGCCGTCCAACCAGGAGCGCCACCGTGCCCGAGCTGCCCGAGGTCGAAGTCGTACGGCGCGGTCTGGAGCGCTGGGTGACCGGCCGCACCGTCGCCGACGTCGAGGTGCTGCACCCCCGTGCGGTCCGGCGCCACCTCGCGGGCGGCGCGGATTTCGCGGCCCGGCTCGGCGGCGTCCGCCTCGGGACGGCCATGCGCCGCGGCAAGTACCTCTGGGTACCGCTGGACGAAGGGGCCGGCTCGCTCCTCGGCCACCTCGGCATGAGCGGTCAGCTCCTCGTACAGCCCCGGGACGCACCCGACGAGAAGCACCTGCGCGTCCGGATCCGCTTCGACGACTCCCTCGGCACCGAGCTCCGCTTCGTCGACCAGCGGACCTTCGGCGGGCTCTCGCTCCACGAGAACACTCCCGACGGGCTGCCCGACACCATCGCGCACATCGCCCGCGACCCGCTGGACCCGGCCTTCGACGACGCGGCCTTCCACACGGCCCTGCGCGCGCGCCGGACGACCGTCAAGCGCGCCCTGCTCGACCAGACGCTGATCAGCGGCGTCGGCAACATCTACGCGGACGAGGCGCTCTGGCGCACAGCGCTGCACTACGACCGGCCGACCGCCACCCTCACCCGGCCCAAGGCGGCGGAACTGCTCGGCCACGCCCGCGACGTGATGAACGCGGCGCTCGACCAGGGCGGCACCAGCTTCGACAGCCTCTACGTCAACGTGAACGGCGAGTCCGGCTACTTCGACCGCTCGCTGGACGCCTACGGACGGGAGGACGAGCCCTGCCGCCGCTGCGGCACGCCGATCCGCCGCCGCCCGTGGATGAACCGCTCCAGCTACTTCTGCCCGCGCTGCCAGCGACCGCCGCGCCGGGCCTGACGCGCCTCAGCCCTTCTCGGGGTGGGCTCCGTCGTACTGGTCGCGGGCCCGGAGCACCTCGGGCATCCGGCCCTCGACGAACTGGATCAGTTCGAGCAGCCGCTCGGCCACCTGCCGGCCCAGGGGCGTCAGCTCGTAGTCGACGCGCGGCGGATTGGCCGGCCGGGCCTCGCGGTGCACCAGGCCGTCCCGCTCCAGGGCCCGCAGGGTCTGGGAGAGCATCTTCTCGCTCACCCCGTCGACGCGGCGCCGGAGCTCGTTGAACCGGAAGCCGCTCTCGTACAGTGCTCCCAGGGTCAGGGCGCCCCAGCGTCCGGTGACGTGCTCCAGCGTGCCGCGCGAGGGGCACTGCCGGGAGAACACGTCGAAGGGCGACTCGGCCGACGGGGTGTTCTGATCCATGCCGGCCAGCGTACGCCCGCACGGCGCTCACCACCCGAGTGCGCTTTCCCTCGGTGAGTGCCCGGCCGGGCCGTGTCCGGGACCGGAGGAGGAGCGGCGTGCGGGGCGACGGTCAGAAGCCGAACTCCTGGGTCCACCAGGGGCCGCCGGAGCCCTGGTGCACGCCGACGCCGAGGGTCTTGTAGTCGCAGTTGAGAATGTTGGCCCGGTGCCCCGGGCTGTCCATCCATGCCTCCATCACGGCCTGCGCGTCGGCCTGGCCGCGGGCTATGTTCTCGGCGGCGAGGCCCTTCACGCCGGCCTTCGACGCCCGGTCCCAGGGGGATCGGCCGTCGGGGTCCGTGTGGTCGAAGAAGTCCCGGGCGGCCATGTCCCGGCTGAAGTCCTGGGCGAGGGAGGCGAGCGAGGAGCTGGCGGTCAGCGGGCTGCAGCCGACCTTCGCGCGCTCCTGGTTGACCAGCGAGAGCACGGCGGCCTGCGCGGAGGAGGAGGCCGGGGCCATGGACCTGCGGGCGGCCGGGGCGGAGGCGGAGCTCTTCGGAGCGGCCGAGGACTTCCCGGCGGCGGGTGCGGAGCTCCGCGATGCCTTGGCCTCGGCGGCCTCGGCCGCCCGGGACGACTCGGCCTTGTCGTCGGACCGCTCGGACGCGCTCGGCGTCGTGGAGGGGAAGGCGGACGGAGTGGAGGACTCCGCCTTCTTCGGGCTGCCGGAGCGGTCGACGCCGCGACCGGACTGGCCGGACGAGGTGCCGCGATCGGCCGGGGCGGAGGCGGTACCGCCCTGGACCAGCAGGTCCGGGTCCCCGTCCGTGCGCACCTGGTCGGAGGGCCCGCCGCCGATCGTGTAGGTGTCGCCCCCGCCGGGCAGCAGCCCCGAGCTCATTGCCACGGCTCCCACGGCGAGCGCCGCGGAGACGCCGACCATTCCGGTACGGAGGGGGCTCGCGGAACGCTTCCTGCGGTGGCCGCGGGACCGGGCGTCGCCGTTCTCGGCGGCGGTAACTGCGGCGGAGCGGCTGTGGCGTCCCATCTGCTGGGCCCTTCCGACGGTCTGGACGCCACTTCCGACGTCGACGTTCTTCACCCGAACGAGTGAGGTCATTGCGACGGGACTGTACGCCATGGCCTGTGACCTAGATGTGCTCCGGGGGTAATTGGACCGTTAGCGTTCGGACATGAACGAAGACGTACGACTCACCGTGTGGGTGCGCGGCCGGGTGCAGCGGGTGGGGTTCCGCTGGTTCACCCGGGCGAACGCGCTGGAGATCGGCGGCCTCACCGGCTTCGCCCTCAACCTCGACGACGGCAGGGTGCAGGTCGTCGCCGAGGGGCGACGGGAGAACTGCCACCGCCTGCTGGAGTGGCTGCGTTCGGACGACACACCCGGCCGCGTGGACGGCGTCACTGAGATATGGGACACCCCGCGCGGTGGTTACGAGGGCTTCGCGATCCGCTGACACGGGCCCGTTCCGGGCTGCGGGCGCCGTCGTGTTCGGCCCGTGTTCGACCCGTGCCGGGGGGTTGTGTGACGGGGCTCGCACCCCCGCACACATGAAATGACCTGCGGATTGACCGGGTGGTTGCCAAGTTTCGCTCGGCGTGCCAGGCTGCGGCGATAAGGATGATCTCCACGCCCCCGGGGCCCCGCAGGAGAGACGCGCCGCATGATCGTCGAGCCGCGCGCCCCCGGGACGCCCGTCTCCACGGGGCGTGATCGTGTTGACCGTCAAACTTTTTGGTGAGACTCTGAAATCCCCGCGCACCTCAGCTGTTCGGCAGGGCTGTTTGGCAGCAGAACAGCAGTGATGACAGATGCACTGCCGAGCACCGCGGGTGCGATTCCCTCACGACCCACACCGCATCGGTCGGTCACTCAGTGTGGAGGACCATCCATCATGGCAAAGGCGCTTCTCGGTTACGTCGGCGGTTCCGACCCGCGACTCCTCGCCGAGATGCGACGGCTCCAGCAGCGCGTCCAGGACCTCGAATCCGAGCTCGTACGGATCCAGGGCGAGAACGACGCGCTGAACGCCGCCGCCCAGCACCAAGAGTCGCTGCTCGACAGCATCGACATCGACGTCCCTCAGGCGGAGCCGGCGCTGACCTGACCGATGGCCCCCAGGGGCCGGTCGGGCCGTACGCGTCAGCCGTCCGAGACCATCATCCGGATCGTCGCCGGATCATCGGAGATCGCTGTTCTTGATCTGTCACGCCCGTGACATGTCCTTGATCCGTCATGCGCAGCCGCAGCAAGGAAACCGCGCACCGGCAACACCGCGCACGCTGCAACACGAACAAGATTTGCAAGGGGCGCTTCGGCGTCCCTTCTTTCTTTTTCCGCCCGGACTCGCGCGGGGCCCGGCCCCGGCGTACACCCCTTCCCTTAACGTCTGATGTGCCCTGCACCTTCATCAGCGAAACCGAGAGCGAAAGGTAGAGTCCGGCGGCGTGCACCTCAAGGCCCTCACCCTGCGTGGTTTCAAGTCGTTCGCCTCCGCCACGACGCTGCGGTTCGAACCCGGCATCACGTGCGTCGTCGGCCCCAACGGGTCGGGCAAGTCCAATGTGGTGGACGCGCTCTCCTGGGTCATGGGGGAGCAGGGGGCCAAGTCCCTGCGCGGCGGCAAGATGGAGGACGTGATCTTCGCCGGCACCACCGGGCGGCCGCCGCTCGGACGGGCCGAGGTGTCGCTGACCATCGACAACTCCGACGGCGCACTGCCCATCGAGTACGCCGAGGTGACGATTACTCGGATCATGTTCCGCAACGGCGGCAGCGAATACCAGATCAACGGCGACACCTGCCGGCTGCTGGACATCCAGGAACTCCTCTCCGACTCGGGCATCGGCCGCGAGATGCACGTCATCGTCGGCCAGGGCCAGCTGGACTCCGTGCTCCACGCCGACCCGATGGGCCGTCGCGCGTTCATCGAGGAAGCCGCGGGCGTGCTCAAGCACCGCAAGCGGAAGGAGAAGGCGCTGCGGAAACTGGACGCGATGGGGGCCAACCTGGCCCGCGTCCAGGACCTGACCGACGAACTGCGGCGACAGCTCAAGCCGCTCGGCCGGCAGGCGGCCGTGGCGCGCCGGGCCGCCGTCATTCAGGCCGATCTGCGCGACGCCAGGCTGCGGCTGCTCGCCGACGACCTGGTACGGCTGCGTACCGCGCTGCGCAGCGAGATCGCGGACGAGGCCGCGCTCAAGCAGCGCCGGGAGGCGGCGGAGCGGGAGCTCAGGGCGGCCCTGGCGCGCGAGGCGGAGCTGGAGGACGAGGTCCGGCGGCTGGCGCCGCGGCTCCAGCGGGCCCAGCAGACCTGGTACGAGCTGTCGCAGCTGGCGGAGCGGGTGCGCGGCACGATCTCGCTGGCCGATGCCCGGGTGAAGAGCGCCACCGCCCCGGCCGTGGAGGAGCGGCGCGGTCGCGACCCGGAGGACATGGAGCGGGAGGCCGCCCGGATCCGCGAGCAGGAGGCGGAGCTGGAGGCCGCGCTGACGGCGGCGGAACACGCGCTGGAGGACACCGCGGCCCACCGCGCCGAGCTTGAGCGGGACTTGGCGGCCGAGGAGCGCAGGCTCAAGGACGCGGCCCGCGCCATCGCGGACCGCCGCGAAGGGCTCGCCCGGCTGAACGGCCAGGTCAACGCGGCCCGCAGCCGTGCCGGTTCGGCCCAGGCCGAGATCGACCGGCTGGCCGCCTCCCGGGACGAGGCGCGGGACCGGGCGGTCGCCGCCCAGGAGGAGTACGAACAGCTCAGGGCCGAGGTCGAGGGACTGGACGCCGGTGACGCGGAGCTGGCCGAACGGCACGACGCCGCCAAGCGGGAGCTGGCGGAGGCCGAGGCGGCGCTCTCCGCGAGCCGGGAGGCGGCCTCCGCCGCCGAGCGGGAACGGGCGGCGGTCGCGGCCCGCCACGAGGCGCTGGCGCTCGGGCTGCGGCGCAAGGACGGCACGGGCGCGTTGCTCGGTGCGCAGGACCGGCTGTCGGGGCTGCTCGGGCCGGCCGCGGAACTCCTGACGGTGGAGCCGGGGTACGAGGTCGCCGTGGCGGCGGCCCTGGGCGCGGCGGCGGACGCGGTCGCGGTGACGGACCCGGCCGCGGCGGCGGAGGCGATCCGGCTGCTGCGCAAGGAGGACGCGGGGCGGGCGGCGCTGTTGCTGGGCGGGGTGCGCGCCGGGGTTCCCGACCAGGGCGGCGCCCCCGACACCGGTGCTTTTGACCCCGGCGCCGCGGGGCGGGTGCCCGGGCAGGCCCAGGGGACGGACGGCCCGGCCGGGGCCCGTACGGCCGGGCAGGCGGTCGCCGTCGCCGTGGGCGGGGCGCCCGCCGTGGCCGGTCTCGTCCGCGGGCCCGCCGGACTGATGGACGCCGTCCGCGCGCTGGTGCGGGACATGGTGGTCGTCGACACGCTGGAGGACGCCGAGAAGCTCGTCTCCGTGCACCCGGAACTGACGGCCGTGACCGCCGAGGGGGACGTCCTCTCGGCCCGTTTCGCGCACGGGGGTTCCGCCGGGGCGCCGAGCCTGCTCGAAGTACAGGCATCGGTCGACGAGGCCGCTGCCCGGCTGGAGGAACTGGCCGTCCGGTGCGCGGAGTCGGCCGAGGCGCAGCGGATCGCGGGGGAGCGGCGCCGGGCGAGCGCCGGACTGGTCGAGGAGATCGGGGAGCGGCGCCGGGCCGCCGAGCGGGAGAAGTCCGGGGTGGCCCAGCAGCTGGGGCGGCTGGCCGGGCAGGCGCGCGGTGCGGCGGGCGAGGCCGAGCGGATGACCGCGGCGGCCGCCCGCGCCCAGGAGGCGCTGGAGCGGGCGACGGCGGAGGCCGAGGAGCTGGCCGAGCGGCTGCTCGTCGCCGAGGAGACGCCGGTGGAGGAGGAGCCGGACACCTCCGTGCGCGACCGGCTCGCCGCCGACGGCGCCAATGCCCGCCAGACCGAGATGGAGGCCCGCCTCCAGGTACGCACCCACGAGGAGCGGGTCAAGGGCCTCGCGGGCCGTGCGGACTCCCTCGACCGGGGTGCCCGCGCCGAACGGGAGGCCCGCGCCCGCGCCGAGCGGCGCCGCGCCCGGCTGCGCCACGAGGCCGAGGTCGCCTCCGCCGTGGCGTCCGGCGCCCGTCAGCTGCTCGCCCACGTCGAGGTCTCCGTCGTACGGGCCGAGCGGGAGCGGACCGCGGCCGAGGCGGCGAAGGCGGAGCGGGAACGGGACCTGGCGGCCGGGCGCGAGCGGGGCCGCGACCTCAAGGCCGAGCTGGACAAGCTCACCGACTCCGTCCACCGCGGCGAGGTGCTCGGCGCCGAGAAGCGGCTGCGGATAGAGCAACTGGAGACGAAGGCGCTGGAGGAGCTGGGCGTCGAACCGGCGGGGCTGGCCGCCGAGTACGGCCCCGACCAGCTCGTACCGCCCTCGCCGGCCGCCGAGGGCGAGGAACTGCCGCAGGACCCGGAGCACCCGCGCAACCAGCCGAAGCCGTTCGTCAGGGCCGAGCAGGAGAAGCGGCTGAAGTCGGCCGAACGGGCGTATCAGCAACTCGGGAAGGTGAATCCGCTCGCCCTGGAGGAGTTCGCCGCCCTGGAGGAGCGGCACAAGTTCCTCTCCGAGCAGCTGGAGGACCTGAAGAAGACCAGGGCCGATCTGATGCAGGTCGTCAAGGAGGTCGACGAGCGGGTCGAGCAGGTGTTCACGGAGGCGTACCGGGACACGGCCCGGGAGTTCGAGGGCGTGTTCTCGCGGCTCTTCCCGGGCGGTGAGGGGCGGCTCATCCTGACCGACCCGGAGAACATGCTCGCCACCGGCGTGGACGTCGAGGCCAGGCCGCCCGGCAAGAAGGTCAAGCGGCTCTCGCTGCTCTCCGGCGGAGAACGCTCGCTCACCGCCGTGGCGTTGCTGGTCTCGATCTTCAAGGCCCGGCCGAGCCCGTTCTACGTGATGGACGAGGTCGAGGCGGCGCTCGACGACACCAACCTCCAGCGGCTGATCCGGATCATGGAGGAGCTCCAGGAGAGCTCGCAGCTCATCGTCATCACGCACCAGAAGCGGACGATGGAGGTCGCCGACGCGCTGTACGGCGTCTCGATGCAGGGCGACGGCGTCTCGAAGGTGATCAGCCAGCGGCTGCGCTGAGCCCGTTCCCCTCCTTCAGGACATCGACGGAGGTCACGGGTGCTTCCGGGGCCGTCCCGGGGCAGTTCCTGATTTCGGGTTCAAGCCCTGATGGCGCCATGTCCGTGGCGTGGCGTCCGACTTCAAGTGGTGGCGGCCGGGAAGTTGTGCGCCACTTGGAGGAGTTCGCCCCCACCTGACGACGCGGCCAGGCATCAGGAGTTCATGTGACCAACACCTCGCAGGGACCGGCGTCCGGAGCCCGAGCGGCCCACCCGGACCACCTCGGCCATGTCATCTTCATCACCGCGGCCGCCGCGATGGGCGGTTTCCTGTTCGGTTACGACAGCTCCGTCATCAACGGCGCGGTCGAGGCGATCCGCAGCCGCTACGACATCGGCTCCGGGACGCTCGCCCAGGTCATCGCCATCGCCCTGATCGGCTGCGCGATCGGCGCGGCCACCGCGGGGCGGATCGCCGACCGCATCGGCCGCATCCGCTGCATGCAGATCGCCTCCCTGCTCTTCACCGTCAGCGCCATCGGCTCCGCGCTCCCGTTCGCGCTCTGGGACCTGGCGATGTGGCGCATCATCGGCGGGTTCGCCATCGGCATGGCCTCGGTGATCGGACCGGCGTACATCGCCGAGGTCTCGCCGCCCGCCTACCGCGGCCGGCTCGGCTCCTTCCAGCAGGCGGCGATCGTCATCGGCATCGCCATCTCCCAGCTGGTCAACTACGGCATCCTGCAACTCGCCGACGGCGACCAGCGCGGCCGGATCGGCGGCCTGGAGGCCTGGCAGTGGATGCTCGGCGTGATGGTCGTCCCGGCCCTCCTGTACGGGCTGCTGTCGTTCGCGATCCCCGAGTCGCCGCGGTTCCTGATCTCGGTCGGCAGGAAGGACCGGGCCCGGCGGATCCTGGCGGAGGTCGAGGGCGGGAACGTCGATCTCGACGCCCGGGTCGCCGAGATCGAGACCGCCATGCGCCGTGAGCACAAGTCCACGTTCAAGGACCTGCTCGGCGGCGGCTTCGGTTTCCTGCCGATCGTCTGGGTCGGCATCGGGCTCTCGGTCTTCCAGCAACTCGTCGGCATCAACGTGGCGTTCTACTACTCGGCGACGCTCTGGCAGTCCGTCGGCGTCGACCCGACCGACTCCTTCTTCTACTCGTTCACCACTTCCATCATCAACATCGTCGGTACCGTCATCGCGATGGTCCTGGTGGACCGGGTGGGCCGCAAACCGCTCGCCCTGGTGGGCTCCACCGGTATGGCCGTCGCCCTGGCCTGCGAGGCATGGGCCTTCTCCGCCGACCTGGTCAACGGCAAACTGCCCAGCCCCCAGGGAGCCGTGGCGCTCGTCGCGGCCCATGTGTTCGTGCTCTTCTTCGCCCTGTCGTGGGGCGTCGTCGTCTGGGTCTTCCTCGGCGAGATGTTCCCCAACCGGATCCGAGCCGCCGCCCTCGGGGTCGCCGCGTCCGCGCAGTGGCTCGCCAACTGGGCGATCACCGCGAGCTTCCCGAGCCTGTCCGACTGGAACCTCTCGGGCACGTACATCATCTACGCGTGCTTCGCCACGCTCTCGATCCCCTTCGTGCTCAAGTTCGTGAAGGAGACCAAGGGCAAGGCGCTGGAGGAGATGGGCTGACCCAGCTGTCCTCACTGTCCCCGGTCTCCCCGGCATCCCTCCGGCCCCGCCGGTCCGGGGCCGTGCGGTCGTGCGGTCCCGCCGGTCAGCGGGCCACCGCCTCGCAGAACAGCCGCAGGCTCCGCCACCCCTCCTCCACCGGCATCCCGCCGCACAGCGGATGCAGCACCAGTCCCTCCGCCTCCCCGGCCCACCGGGCGCACCGCTCCGGGGTGACCACCCGGTAGACCCCCTCCGCGCGCAGCTCCGCCACCGTCGTGGCCGCGGAGCGCACGGCCGAGCGGACGTTCCCGGACTGCCAGGAGGCGTACGCGCGTGCCTCGTGCAGGAAGTGCTCGCCGTACCGCGCCCACGTCCGGTCCGGGTCCTCGGACACGTGCAGCAGGGGCGTCTCGGCGGCGGGCATCATGCAGAAGCCCTCCGTCCCGAACGCGGCGCGCCGCTCCTCGTAGTACGCCGCCAGCTCCGGCAGGTGCGCGCTCGGGAAGAACGGCAGCCCGAACCTGGCCGCCCGCCGCGCCGCCGCCCGCGAACTGCCGCCCACCAGCAGCGGCGGATGCGGCCGGGTGTACGGGCGGGGCGTGACCCGGACCGTGCGTCCCCGGTACGGGAAAGGCTCGCCGGTCCACGCCCGCACCAGGGTCTCCAGGAGCTCGTCCTGGAGCCTGCCGCGCCCGGACCAGTCGACGCCCGCCCGTTCGTACTCCTCGGGCCGGTAGCCGATGCCCGCCACCGTCACCAGCCGGCCGGCGCTCAGCAGGTCCAGGACCGCGATGTCCTCGGCCAGCCGCAGCGGGTCGTGCAGCGGCCCGATGGCCGCCGACACGGTGACCGCGATGCGGCGGGTGGCGCCGAGGACCGAACCGGCGAAGACGAAGGGGGAGGGCAGCCAGGAGTCGGCGGCGCCGTGGTGCTCCTCGGTCTGCACGGTGTCGATGCCGTGCCCGTCGGCGTACGCGGCCATCTCCAGCGCGGCGCGGTACCGGGCCGAGAGCGACTCGGGGGTGGCACCGGGAGCGACGAGATTGAACCGGACCACTGTGTAGGTCATGACACTTGCCCCCGTCGTCGGGCGGACTCGGCGAGGGCGGACATTAGCTGACGTGGTGTCAGAAGTGTAGGGGGCGGTCGCCGCCGGTCCGGTCGGCGGGGCGCGGCAGGACCGCGTACAGGGTCGCCGAGACGGTGATCGTGACCGCCCAGCCCAGCCCCTGGTGCCCGATCCAGGTGGCGGAGAACGGTCCCGCGAACCACTCCACGCCCGTGAAGAGCAGTCCCGTCACCAGGCCCGTGCCCCACGCGGTCACGGCCGGTACGCAGAAGCCGCCGGTGTACCAGTAGGCACCGGCCGGTGTGGTGTCCAGCAGCGCCGCCGGGTCGTACGCGCGCCCGCGCAGCAGGTCCACGGCGAAGACCCCCACCCAGGCCGAGAACGTCACCGACAGGAGCGCGAGGAAGGAGACGAAGGACTCCAGGAAGCCCGTGGCCGACATCATCAGCAGCGAGCCCAGGAGCAGGCTGATGACGGCGTTCAGTCCGACCGCCCAGGTGCGGGGCACGGTGAACCCCAGAGTCTGTGCGGTGAACCCCGCCGAGTACAGCGACATCGCGTTGATCAGCACCATCCCGGCCACCGCGGTCAGCAGATACGGGACGGAGAGCCAGCCGGGCAGCAGCGGGCCGATGAACGCGACCGGGTCGGGGGCGGTCGCCAGCCCCGGCGAGGCGGCCGCCATCACGGTTCCGGTCAGGACCATCGGCACGTACACGATCCCGGCGCCGCCCACGGTCGCGCCGATCATCGCCGGGCCGGAGGCGGTGCGCGGCAGGTAGCGGGCGAAGTCCGGCCCGGACGGGGCCCAGCTGATGCCGCCGGCGACCAGTGTGCCCACCCCGGCGACCATCATCGAGGCCGGACCGGCCGGCCGGTCCAGCACGTCCCGCCAGTCGGTCGCCCCGGCCAGATGGACCAGCACGAGCAGGCTGACGCCGCCGAAGAGGTACGAGGAGCAGACGCAGCACAGCCGTAACGCCCCCAGGCCGAGCCCCGACACCAGATAGCTGCACCCCACGAAGGCGAGCAGGGTCAGCACGGTCAGGCTGTGGGTGCCGGTGACCCCGAGGAGCCGATGCAGCACGGCGAGCACGGCGTAGGTCCCGGTGACCGCGTTCACGGTCTCCCAGCCCCAGCGGGCGACCCAGGTCAGGGTGCCGGGCAGCAGGTTGCCGCGCTGGCCGAAGACCGCCCGGGAGAGTGCCATGCCCGGCGCCCCGCCCTCCCGGCCCGCGATCGAGACCAGGCCGACCAGCCCGAAGCCGATGACCGAGGCCGTGACCGCGACGGCCAGTACCTGCCAGAGGTTCAGCCCGTTGAGGACGGCGAGCCCCGCGCCGACGGTGACGAGCAGCATGGTCAGGTTCGCGCCCACCCAGGTCGGGACGAGGGCCCGGACGCGGCCGGTGCGTTCGCTGTCGGGGACAGGTTCCAGGCCGCGGGTCTCCACAGGCAGGATCGTACATTTACCGCCAAAGGGTGCATAACGTCCCGAGGGGTGCGGGAGTGATCCTTCGGGGCGGCCCCGGCGGGCCGACGTGGCTGATACTGGGTGGGTTATGGAATTCGTCATCCTTGCTGTAGTCATCGCCCTGGTCGCGGTCGGCGTGATCAGCGGGCTCGTGGTCAGCGGCCGCAAGAAGAAGCAGCTGCCCCCGGCGCCGTCGAGCACGCCGACCATCACTCCTCCCGCCGAGCCCCATGTCGGCGAGGAAGCCGAGACGCCGCGCGAGGAACCGCGCCGCACCGTCGAGGAGGTCGGCCCGCCCCCCGCCGAGGCTCCCGCGGAGGAGGCCCCCGAGGTCGTCGAGGCCGTCGAGCCGGAGGCGCCCGCCGCCCCCGAGCTCGAAGTTCCCGAGCCCACGGCCGGCCGTCTGGTGCGGCTGCGCGCCCGGCTCGCCCGCTCGCAGAACTCCCTGGGCAAGGGGCTGCTCACGCTCCTGTCCCGGGACAACCTCGACGAGGACACCTGGGAGGAGATCGAGGAGACCCTCCTCGTCGCCGACGTCGGCGTCACCCCCACCCAGGAGCTGGTGGAGCGGCTGCGCGAACGCGTCCGCGTCCTCGGCACCCGTACCCCCGAAGGGCTGCGCGCGCTGCTGCGCGAGGAGCTCATCACCCTGGTCGGCACCGACTTCGACCGCGCGGTCAAGACGGAGAGCGGCCTCGACACGCCCGGCGTCGTGATGGTCGTCGGCGTCAACGGAACCGGCAAGACCACCACCACCGGCAAGCTGGCCCGGGTGCTGGTCGCCGACGGCCGCAGCGTCGTGCTCGGCGCGGCCGACACCTTCCGGGCGGCCGCCGCCGACCAGCTCCAGACCTGGGGCGAGCGCGTCGGCGCCCGCACCGTGCGCGGACCCGAGGGCGGCGACCCCGCCTCGATCGCCTTCGACGCGGTGAAGGAGGGCATCGCCGAGGGTGCCGACGTGGTGCTCATCGACACCGCCGGACGGCTGCACACCAAGACCGGGCTCATGGACGAGCTCGGCAAGGTCAAGCGGGTCGTCGAGAAGCACGGACCGCTCGACGAGGTCCTGCTCGTGCTCGACGCCACGACCGGGCAGAACGGCCTGGTGCAGGCCCGGGTGTTCGCCGAGGTCGTCGACATCACCGGCATCGTGCTCACCAAGCTGGACGGCACCGCCAAGGGCGGCATCGTCGTCGCCGTCCAGCGCGAACTGGGCGTCCCGGTCAAGCTGGTCGGTCTCGGCGAGGGACCGGACGACCTGGCGCCGTTCGAGCCGGAGGCGTTCGTCGACGCCCTGATCGGGGACTGACCCCGCCCGCGCACGCGAAGGGGCCCGGGCGCACGGAGATCCGTGCACCCGGGCCCCTTCGCGTCATGGGGGCCCGTGGCGGCGGGGCGGCTCAGCCGCGCAGCGGCGCGCGATGGCAGCTGTACGCCAGTGTGCCCAGCAGCAGCCGCGCCTGCGGCGGGGCGGACGCCGTGTCCAGCACCGGCGGACGCAGCCACCGGACCGGGCCCAGCCCGCCCTCGTCGGACGGCGGGGCGGTGATGTGGCAGCCGGTCCCCAGCGCCCGCAGGTCGAGCCCGGCGTCGTCCCAGCCCATCCGGTAGAGCAGTTGCGGGAGTTCGACGGCGGCCCCCGGGGCCACGAAGAACTGCGCCCGCCCGGCGGGGGTCACCGCCACCGGCCCCAGCGGCAGCCCCATCCGCTCCAGCCGCACCAGGGCCCGCCGCCCGGCCGCCTCGGCGACGTCGAGGACGTCGAAGGCGCGGCCCACCGGCAGCAGCATCGAGGCGCCCGGTACCCGGGCCCACGCCTGCGCCGCCGCGTCGAGCGTGGCGCCCGCGGGCACCTCCGGGGCGAAGCCCAGGGGATGGGCGCCGGGGGAGGGGCAGTCCGCGTCCCCGCAGGAGCAGCGGCCGCCCGCGGCCCGCGCGCCCGGCACCACGGCCCAGCCCCACAGCCCTGTGTACTCGGCCACCGCCGTGTACTCGGCCGCACGGCCGCGACGCCGTGAGCCGGTGCGCATCTCGCGGATGCCGCCGATCGTGAAGCCCATGCCCCCTCCAACGGGTCCGGCTCGCCGGTGGTTACGACACGGGGCGCAGTGGGGCGCTCCGCCGTCGCCGTCGATCCGGAGCGCGCCGGTGGCATGGGGGGCGTGCGATGTTGTTCACGCGCCTCGTCGTGCTTCACTGCACCCACTGCTGATCGCCGTGTGTCAAGTGAATCGCGCCCGCCGGGGACGGTGTTCATCCGAAGGGGTGGCGAATGGTGGCGTTTCCGCCGACGCCCTCGCTCGGGGGTGATCGTAGGATTACCGTCGGTACACGAACCATGGAAGTATGTGCACCCACGGGTATGCCGGAGGCAACCCGATTCCCTGTTCGACGGTGCGCGACCTCCGCATGGGCGGCATCGGCTCAGGGCATTCAGGTAAAGGTTCGCGCGACAGTTTCCAGCGGGATGGGGGCGTTCCAGTGAGTGGCAGCGGCGCAGGCGGTACGCAGACCGGTAAGCGCCCCAACGCGCAGTTGACCTCGTGGTTCGTGCGCAGTGGCTGGTCCAAGGGCGAGCTGGCGCGGCAGGTGAACCGCCGGGCCCGCCAGATGGGCGCCCACCACATCAGCACCGACACCTCCCGGGTGCGCCGCTGGCTGGACGGGGAGCAGCCGCGCGAGCCGATCCCGCGCATCCTCTCCGAGCTCTTCTCCGAGCGCTTCGGCTCCGTCGTCGCCGTCGAGGACCTCGGGCTGCGCTCCGCGCACCAGTCACCGTCCGTGTCCGGCGTCGACCTGCCCTGGGCCGGCCCGCAGACGGTCGCCCTGCTCAGCGAGTTCTCCCGCAGCGACCTCATGCTCGCCCGGCGGGGCTTCCTCGGCTCCTCGCTCGCCCTGGCCGCCGGACCCGCCCTGATCGAGCCCATGCAGCGCTGGCTGGTGCCCGTCGCCGGCGCCCCCGCCGCGGAACCCGAACCGGCCGCCGCGGCCCGCCGCCCTTCCCGGCTCTCCGGGCCCGAGCTCGATCTGCTGGAGTCCACCACCGCGATGTTCCGCCAGTGGGACGCGCAGTGCGGCGGCGGATTACGCCGCAAGGCCGTCGTCGGCCAGCTCCACGAGGTCACCGACCTGCTCCAGGAACCCCAGCCCGCCGCCACCGCCAAACGCCTCTTCCGGTGCGCCGCCGAACTGGCCGAGCTGGCGGGCTGGATGAGCTACGACGTCGGCCTCCAGCCCACCGCCCAGAAGTACTTCGTCCTCGCGCTGCACGCCGCCAAGGAAGCCGGTGACAAACCGCTGGGCTCGTACATCCTGTCCAGCATGAGCCGCCAGATGATCCACCTCGGCCGGCCCGACGACGCCCTCGAACTGATCCACCTCGCCCAGTACGGCAGCCGGGACTGCGCCACCCCGCGCACCCAGGCCATGCTGTACGCGATGGAGGCCCGCGCGTACGCCAACATGGGCCAGCCCAGCAAGTGCAAACGAGCCGTCCGGATGGCCGAGGACACCTTCCTCGACGTGGGCATCGACGGCGAGCCCGAGCCCGACTGGATCCGCTTCTTCTCGGAGGCCGAGCTCAACGGGGAGAACTCCCACTCCTACCGCGACCTCGCCTACGTGGCGGGCCGCAGCCCCACGTACGCCACCCTCGCCGAGCCCCTGATGGAGAAGGCCGTCCAGCTCTTCGGCGAGGACGAGGAGCACCAGCGGTCGTACGCGCTCAACCTGATCGGCCTCGCCACCGTCCACCTCCTCAAGCGCGAGCCCGAACAGTCCACGCTCCTGGCCGAGCAGGCACTGCACGTCGCGAAGAAGGTCCGCTCCGAACGGGTCAACACCCGGCTGCGCAAGACCGTCGACACCGCCGCCAGGGACTTCGGGGACATCCCCGAGGTCGCCAGGATCACCGAACTCCTCACCGAACAGCTGCCGGAGACCGCGGAAGCGGTCTGACCGGCACCCCCGGCCCCGGCCACGACGACCATCCCGCACAAGACCGACTTCGGCTCCCCCCATGGCCAGGTCAGCGGGTGGTCGGCGTGGCCGGTTCGCGTCGCCGCCCCGTACCGGAGAGCCGCGGGCGCACCGTATGCGGCCCGGAGCACCGGACGGCCCCGGCCCGGGACGGGCCGCCACCGGTTCATGGGGACGTAACACGTCGGACTCCTTCGTCACCCCCGCGAAACACCGTGCGGCATCGGTGGAAACCGCGCCGGGCGAGTCTCGGAACCACAACCGGCCCGCACCCTTCCCCCGTGGCCTTCCCAGTGGTCCCGCACGTGGTGCCGCTCCGAACGCCCGCACGCGGCCGCACCGACGACGAGGAGACGCCGATGCCCCCAGGCATCACGACACTTGCGGCGGACACGCCGACGCTGTCCGCAGCCAACACCGGCTTCATGCTCATCTGCTCCGCCCTGGTGATGCTCATGACCCCGGCCCTGGCCTTCTTCTACGGAGGCATGGTCCGCGTCAAGAGCACCCTCAACATGCTGATGATGAGCTTCATCAGCCTCGGGATCGTCACGGTCCTGTGGGTGCTCTACGGATTCAGCGTCGCCTTCGGCACCGACATCGGCTCCGTCGTCGGCTGGAACCCGGACTTCCTCGGCCTCAGCGGCATCGGCGTCACCCAGCTCTGGGACGGCTACACCATCCCGGTCTACGTCTTCGCCGTCTTCCAGCTCATGTTCGCCGTCCTCACCCCGGCACTGATCAGCGGCGCCCTCGCCGACCGGGTCAAGTTCACCTCCTGGGCCCTGTTCATCGCGCTCTGGGTCACCGTCGTCTACTTCCCCGTCGCCCACTGGGTCTGGGGTTCGGGCGGCTGGCTCTTCGAGATGGGCGTCATCGACTTCGCGGGTGGCACGGCCGTCCACATCAACGCGGGCGCCGCGGCGCTCGGCGTGATCCTCGTCATCGGCAAGCGGGTCGGCTTCAAGAAGGATCCGATGCGGCCGCACAGCCTTCCCCTCGTCATGCTCGGCGCCGGCCTGCTCTGGTTCGGCTGGTTCGGCTTCAACGCCGGTTCCTGGCTCGGCAACGACGACGGCGTCGGCGCGGTCATGTTCGTGAACACCCAGGTCGCCACCGGTGCCGCGATGCTTGCCTGGCTCGGCTACGAGAAGCTCCGGCACGGCTCCTTCACCACCCTCGGCGCGGCCTCCGGCGCGGTCGCCGGGCTCGTCGCCATCACCCCGTCCGGCGGCGCGGTCAGCCCGCTGGGCGCCATCGCGGTCGGCGCGATCGCCGGGGTGCTCTGCGCCATGGCCGTCGGACTGAAGTACAGGTTCGGCTACGACGACTCCCTGGACGTGATCGGCGTCCACCTCGTCGGCGGCATCGCCGGCTCCCTGCTCGTCGGCCTCTTCGCCACCGGCGGCGTCCAGTCCGAGGCCAAGGGCCTCTTCTACGGCGGCGGTCTCGAACAGCTCGGCAAGCAGACCGTCGGTGTCCTCGCCGTCCTCGCCTACTCCCTGGTGGCCTCCGCGCTCCTCGCCCTCCTCCTGGACCGGACGATCGGCATGCGGGTCACCGAGGACGACGAGGTCTCCGGCATCGACCGGGTCGAGCACGCCGAGACCGCGTACGACTTCAGCGGTGCGGGCGGCGGCACCGCCCCCCGCACCACGGGCCCCGCGGCAGCGGCGAGGACGAAGAACCAGAAGGTGGACGCATGAAACTCATCACCGCAGTCGTGAAGCCCCACCGGCTGGACGAGATCAAGGAAGCCCTCCAGGCCTTCGGGATCCACGGCCTCACGGTCACCGAGGCCAGCGGATACGGACGCCAGCGCGGCCACACCGAGGTCTACCGGGGCGCCGAGTACACCGTCGACCTCGTGCCCAAGGTCCGGATCGAGGTACTCGTCGAGGACGAGGACGCCGAACAGCTCATCGACGTGGTCGTGAAGGCCGCCCGCACCGGAAAGATCGGCGACGGCAAGGTCTGGAGCGTGCCCGTCGAGACCGCGGTCCGCGTCCGCACCGGCGAACGCGGCCCGGACGCACTCTGACCCACGGTCCCGAGACGAAAGGCAGCCGGGTGACGAGCACCGGAACCACCCCCGAACCCACGGCCTCGGAACCCGGCGGCTACGCGGCGGCCCGGCTGCGCCTCCTCCAGGGGGAGACGCGGTCCGGGCCGTCGCGCCGCACGGCCCTCGCGACGCTCACCGACCACTGGCTCACCGCGCTGTTCGACACCGCCACCGCACAGACCGGTGTCCGCGGCGCCGCCCTCGTCGCCGTCGGCGGCCACGGGCGCGGCGAACTCTCCCCGCGCAGCGACCTCGACCTGCTGCTCCTGCACGACGGCAGGGCCGACCCCGCGGCCGTCGCCGCCCTCGCCGACCGCCTCTGGTACCCCGTCTGGGACCTCGGCCTCGCCCTCGACCACTCCGTCCGCACCCCCGCCGAGGTCCGCCGGGCGGCGGGCGAGGACCTCAAGGTCCAGCTCGGACTGCTCGACGCCCGGCCCGTCGCCGGGGACCGCGGCCTGGTCGCCGCCCTGCGCACCGCGGCCCTCGCCGACTGGCGCAACCGGGCCCCCGCCCACCTCCCCGCCCTCGCCGAACTCTGCCGCGAACGGGCCGAGCGACAGGGCGAACTCCGCTTCCTCCTCGAACCCGACCTCAAGGAGGCCCGCGGCGGACTGCGCGACCTCACCGCCCTGCGCGCGATCGCCGCCTCCTGGGTCGCCGACGCCCCCCGCGAGGGCCTCGCCGAGGCCCGCCGCGTCCTCCTCGACACCCGCGACGCCCTCCACCTCACCACCGGCCGCGCCACCGACCGCCTCGCCCTCCAGGAACAGGACCAGGTCGCCGGAGCCCTCGGCCTCCTCGACGCGGACGCCCTGCTCCGCCAGGTCTACGAGGCCGCCCGGACCGTCTCGTACGCCACCGACGTCACCTGGCGCGAGGTCTTCCGCGTCCTGCGCGCCCGCTCCGCGCGCCCCCGGCTGCGCGCCGTGCTGGGCGGCAGGGCGGCCGCCCCGGCACGCGTCCCGCTCGCCGACGGCGTCGTCGAGGCCGACGGCGAGGTCGTCCTCGCCCGCACCGCCCGCCCCGAGCGCGACCCCGTGCTCGTCCTGCGCGCGGCCGCCGCGGCCGCCCAGTCCGAACTGCCGCTCTCCCGCCACGTCGTACGCCGGCTGGCCACCGCCTCCGGCCCGCTGCCGGTGCCCTGGCCCGCCGAGGCCCGCGAGGAACTCGTCACCCTCCTCGGCGCGGGCGAGGCCACCGTGCCCGTCTGGGAGGCACTTGAGGCCGAGGGGCTGATCACCCGGCTGCTCCCCGACTGGGAACGCGTCCACTGCCGGCCCCAGCGCAACCCCGTCCACACCTGGACCGTCGACCGCCACCTCGTCGAGACGGCCGTCCGCGCCTCCTCGCTCACCCGCCGCGTCGGCCGCCCCGACCTGCTCCTGGTCGCCGCGCTGCTGCACGACATCGGCAAGGGATGGCCCGGCGACCACTCGGAGGCCGGTGAGGTCATCGCCCGGGACACGGCCGCCCGGATCGGCTTCGACCGGCACGACACGGATGTCGTCGCCACCCTCGTCCGCCACCACCTGCTGCTCGTCGAGACCGCGACCCGCCGCGACCTCGACGACCCGGCGACCGTCCACGCCGTCGCCGCCGCCGTCGGCACGACCACCACCCTGGAACTGCTGCACGCGCTCACCGAGGCCGACGCGCTCGCCACCGGCCCCGCCGCCTGGTCCACCTGGCGCGCCTGCCTCGTCGCCGATCTCGTCGAACGGGTCGCCGCGGTGCTCGCCGGACGGGCCCCGCAGGCACCGGAACCCGCCGGGGCCGGTGCCGAACAGGAACGCCTCGCCGTCGAGGCCCTCCGCACCGGCGGACCCGTCCTCGCCCTGCACGCCCGGGCCGGGACCCGCGACGAGAACGGCGAACCGGAACCCGTCGGCGTCGAACTCCACATCGCCCTGCCCGACCGCCCCGGCGTGCTGCCCGCCGCGGCCGGCGTCCTCGCCCTGCACCGCCTCACCGTGCGCTCCGCCGACCTGCGCGCCGCGGAACTCCCCACCGGGCTGGGCGACGGCCGGGCGGACCTGCTGCTGCTCAGCTGGCGGGTCGCGGCCGAGTACGGCTCCCTGCCGCGGGCCGACCGGCTCCGCGCCGACCTCGTACGGGCCCTGGACGGCTCCCTGGACATCCGGGCCCGCCTCGCCGAGCGCGAGGCGGCCCACCCGCGCCGCCGCGGGACGAAGGCCCCGCCGCCGAGGGTGACCGTCGCGGCGGCCGGATCGAAGCTGGCGACGGTGATCGAGGTGCGGGCCCAGGACGCCCCGGGGCTGCTGCACCGGATCGGCCGGGCGCTGGAGCGCGGCGGGGTGCGGGTGCGCAGCGCGCACGTGTCGACGCTGGGCGCCAACGCGGTGGACACGGTCTACGTCACGCGCCGGGACGGCACGCCGCTGCCGGACGCCGAGGCGGCCGCGCTGGCGAGGGACATCGAGGACGCGCTGCGGTGAGGGGCGGTGCTCGGGGCCGGGCGCGTACCGGGCGTTCCCGCTCCCCCGGGGGAGCACCGTGCGGACCGGTCGGCGGGCACCGGCGAGGACGGCTCCCCGCCCGGGCCGGATACCCTAGGGAGCGATCCATACCGCCCCCGACCCTGAGGACCGACGAGCGCCGTGTTCGATACTCTCTCCGACCGCCTTAGCGCGACTTTCAAGAACCTCCGGGGCAAGGGCCGCTTGTCCGAGGCGGACATCGACGCCACGGCTCGCGAGATCCGTATCGCCCTGCTCGAAGCGGATGTCGCACTGCCCGTCGTCCGCGCCTTCATCGCCAACGTCAAGGAGCGGGCGCGCGGAGCCGAGGTCTCCCAGGCGCTCAACCCGGCCCAGCAGGTCGTCAAGATCGTCAACGAGGAGCTCGTGGGCATCCTCGGCGGCGAGACCCGGCGGTTGCGGTTCGCCAAGAACCCGCCGACCGTGATCATGCTCGCCGGTCTCCAGGGTGCCGGTAAGACCACCCTCGCCGGAAAGCTCGGCCGCTGGCTCAAGGGCCAGGGCCACTCCCCGCTGCTCGTCGCCTGCGACCTCCAGCGCCCCAACGCCGTCAACCAGCTCAGCGTCGTCGCCGACCGGGCCGGTGTGGCGGTGTACGCCCCCGAGCCGGGCAACGGCGTCGGCGACCCGGTCCAGGTCGCCAAGGACTCGATCGAGCACGCCAGGGCCAAGCAGTTCGACGTCGTGATCGTCGACACCGCCGGCCGTCTCGGCATCGACCAGGAGCTGATGCAGCAGGCCGCGGACATCCGCGACGCCGTCAGCCCCGACGAGATCCTCTTCGTCGTCGACGCGATGATCGGTCAGGACGCGGTCAACACCGCCGAGGCGTTCCGCGACGGCGTCGGCTTCGACGGCGTGGTGCTCTCCAAGCTCGACGGCGACGCCCGCGGTGGCGCGGCCCTGTCGATCGCCCACGTCACGGGCAAGCAGATCATGTTCGCGTCGAACGGTGAGAAGCTCGACGACTTCGACGCCTTCCACCCCGACCGCATGGCGTCCCGCATCCTCGACATGGGTGACCTGCTCACCCTGATCGAGCAGGCGGAGAAGACCTTCAGCCAGGAAGAGGCCGCCAAGATGGCCTCCAAGCTGGCGTCCAGCAAGGGCAAGGACTTCACGCTCGACGACTTCCTGGCCCAGATGGAGCAGGTCAGGAAGATGGGCTCGATCTCCAAGCTGCTCGGCATGCTGCCCGGCATGGGGCAGATCAAGGACCAGATCAACAACATCGACGAGCGCGACGTGGACCGCACCGCCGCGATCATCAAGTCGATGACCCCGAAGGAGCGCGCCGAGCCGACGATCATCAACGGCTCGCGCCGGGCCCGTATCGCCAAGGGTTCCGGGGTCGAGGTCTCCGCGGTGAAGAACCTCGTCGAGCGGTTCTTCGAGGCCCGCAAGATGATGTCGAAGATGGCCCAGGGCGGCGGCATGCCGGGGATGCCCGGGATGCCGGGCATGGGCGGTGGCCCCGGCCGGCAGAAGAAGCAGGTCAAGCAGGCCAAGGGCAAGCGCAAGAGCGGCAACCCGATGAAGCGCAAGGCCGAGGAGCAGGCCGCGGCGGCCCGCCGGGCGCAGGCGGCGCAGGGCGGCGTGCCCGGTCTGCCGGCGCAGGACGACAAGAACTTCGAGCTGCCCGACGAGTTCAAGAAGTTCATGGGCTGATCCGGTCCCACCGGCCGCACGGGCCCCACGGGCCGCACGGACTCCACCGGCCGCACCGGTCCGTGGTCACGTCCCCGAGGGGGCGCCCGCTTCCCGGCGGGCGCCCCCTCGGGCGTCGTCCGGCCGGGGAGCCGGGCCACGGCCGGTGTACGCCCGTCCCTCCAAGAGCCCAGCGCACGGCTCCTGGAAGGGCTTTGTCCGCACTCCTCCCTTAACGTCGCTTCCAACGGCTGTCGGCAGAGGAGCGCGCGTGACCACCCCCGTACCTCCCCGCGACCGAACCGACCAGCCCTGGCGCTCCGAGGGCGCACCGCCGCCCCCGCAGCCGGGCCGGAAGATGCCGGGAGGCTGGGGCGGACTGCTGCTGACCGCGCTCGCCGTCTATCTGATCGCCAATCTGGTGCTGTCCTTCTTCAACGGGGAGGAGCAGCGGACGATCGCGTACACGGAGTTCAGCAAGCAGGTCACCGCGGGCAACGTCTCCAAGATCTACTCCAAGGGCGACGCCATCCAGGGGCAGCTCAAGAAGGAGGCGAAGGCCCCGGGGACCGACGAGAAGTACACCAAGTTCGTCACCCAGCGCCCGGCCTTCGCCGACGACAACCTCTGGGCCGAACTGGTCAAGGACGACGTCACCGTCACCGCCGAACCGGTCGTCCAGCAGCGCAGCTTCCTCGCCAACCTGCTGATCTCGCTCGCACCCATGCTGCTGCTCGTCCTGCTCTGGGTGTTCATCGCCCGGCGGATGGCCCGGGGCATGGGCGGCGGGATGGGTGGCCTCGGACGCAAGGCCCCGCCCAAGCCGGTCGAGCTGGAGGGCACCCGGCGCACCACCTTCGAGGACGTGGCGGGGATCGACGAGGTCGAGGGCGAGCTCGACGACGTGGTGGACTTCCTGAAGAACCCGCAGGCGTACCGGAGGATGGGCGCCCGGATGCCCGGCGGCGTGCTGCTCGCGGGGCCGCCCGGCACCGGCAAGACGCTGCTGGCACGGGCCGTCGCCGGGGAGGCCGGGGTGCCGTTCTTCTCCGCGTCGGCCTCCGAGTTCATCGAGATGATCGTCGGCGTCGGCGCGAGCCGGGTGCGGGAACTCTTCGCGGAGGCGCGCAAGGTCGCCCCCGCCATCGTCTTCATCGACGAGATCGACACCATCGGCCGGGCCCGCGGCGGCGGCTCGGGGATGGGCGGCCACGACGAGCGCGAGCAGACGCTCAACCAGATCCTCACCGAGATGGACGGCTTCTCCGGTTCGGAGGGCGTCGTCGTGCTCGCCGCCACCAACCGCGCCGACGTCCTCGACCCCGCCCTCACCCGGCCCGGCCGCTTCGACCGGATCGTCCACGTCAGCCCGCCGGACCGCAACGGCCGGGAGGCGATCCTGGAGATCCACACCCGGCAGATCCCGCTGGCCGCCGACGTGGACCTTGCCCGGGTCGCCGCCACGACCCCCGGCATGACCGGCGCCGACCTCGCCAACCTGGCCAACGAGGCCGCGCTGCTCGCGGTCAAGCGCCGGCGGAGCGAGGTCGACGGGTCCGACTTCTCCGACGCCCTGGAGAAGGTCCAGCTGGGGGCGGAACGCTCCCTGGTCATGTCCGACGAGGAACGCCGCAGGACCGCGTACCACGAGAGCGGCCACGCGCTGCTCGGCATGCTCCAGCCGGGCGCCGACCCGGTCCGCAAGGTCACCATCGTGCCGCGCGGCCGGGCCCTGGGGGTCACCCTCTCTACGCCGGACGCCGACAAGTACGCGTACACCGAGGAGTACCTGCGCGGCCGCATCATCGGGGCGCTCGGCGGCATGGCGGCCGAGCAGGTGGTCTTCGGAGTGATCACCACCGGCGCGGAGAGCGACCTGGAACAGGTCACCAACCTGGCCCGGGGCATGGTCGGCCGCTGGGGCATGAGCCCCAAGGTGGGCCGGCTGACGGCGATCCCGGCCGACGCCCAGCAGGCGTACGGGCTGTCCGCGGCCCCCGCCACGCTCGACGCGGTGGACGACGAGATGCGGCGCATCGTCGACGAGTGCTACGAGGCGGCCCGCCGGCTCCTGCGCGAGAACCGGGAACGGCTGGACGCGCTGGCCGGGGCGCTGCTGGAGAAGGAGACGCTGGAGGAGGCCGAGGCGTACCGGGCGGCGGGCATCCCCCGCCTCGCCAAGTAGCGGCCCCGCCCGGAGCGTCACGTCCCGGCGAGGCGTTCAGATGGTGCACACGAGGTAGCGGAAGACGTTCGGCAGCCAGACCGACCCGTCCCGGCGCCGGTGCGGACGGAGGGCCTTCGCCACCTCCCGCTCCACCCGGGACCGGTCGGTCACCCGGGTCGCCGCGTCGAAGAGCCGGGTGGAGAGCAGTCCGCGCACCGCGCTGTCCAGGTCCGCGTACCGGAACGGGCACGCCACCCGGCCCGAACCGTCGGGATGCAGGCCGGCCCGGAACGCCACGTCCTCCAGGTCGTCCCGCCCCGCCGTCCGCCAGTCGCCCGCCCGGGGCGCCCGGCCCCCGGCCGCAGGCCGCGCGGCCACCCCCAGCACGGGCGCCGCCGCGCACCGCTCCGGAGGCCCCCACCCGGTCAGCACCACGACACCGCCCCGCGAGGCCAGTGGCACGGCGGACCGCAGCGCGGCCACCAGCCCCTCGCCGTCGTCGAACGAGCAGCCGATCGGGGTGAAGGCGGTGAGCAGGTTGTACGGCATCCCGTCGGGCGGCGGGGCCACGGACGGACCGCCCTCCAGGAACCGCGGCCCCCCGGCCGGGGAACCGGGCCCGCGCGGCAGCCGGGACCGGGCGAGCGCCAGCCGTTCGGAGTCGGTGTCCACCCCGGTGACCCGCGCGCCCCGGTCGGCGGCCATCAGCGGCGCGAGACCGGATCCGCAGCCCAGGGAGAGCAGCCGGGTGCCGGGCCCCACCTCCAGCCGCTCGTACACCGCCTCGTACAGCGGTGCAAGCATCCGTTCCTGGATCTCGGCCCAGTCCCGGGCGCGGTTTTCGGGGGCCGTCCGGGTGAGCGTCCGCGGATGGCCGTGGTGCCGGACGAGCGTTGGTGTCATGGAATCGCCCCAATCCGCCGAGAGGTCGGTCGTGTCCGATCGGTCGTGCCCGAGTGGATGCCGCCGTGCGCGGACGTGCCCGCTGCCCCGTGTGCCGGAGTGCCGCGCGGTGGCTGCCGTGCCCGGGGAGCCGCGGGCGGGAACCGCCTGTCGCGGTGGTGCGCCCCGGGGACCGGAGGGGAGAGCCCCTCCCGGACGGGCGGGCGCCGGACGCCCGTCTCCCGCTCCTCGCCCCAGTCTCACCCGACACGTCCGGGCGGGCACGTCGAGCGCCGGACGCCGGGGCGGGAGGGGGCGGTGCCCGATTCGGGTCATGCGCCCGGTAGGGTCGCTCCGGCGGCCCGTGTCCACCGGCGCCCCACCCGTCCCGGGGAGCGTGCGGTGCCCCGGTGCGCGGCGGTCGCCCACGCGTCCGGACGTACGCGTCGCTACGTACCACCTTGGTGCGAGCTGTGCGGCTTCTCCGCAGATCGGCGCACCCGCCCTCGTCGGGGCGCATGAACGGCAACTGACTGGTACGTGCAAATTATTTGGGATGCCCCGGAATCGGAACACCGGGGCACTCGTGCTCGTTGTCACGACGTGAGCACGACACCACCTGTACTTGCCGCAGAGCTGGCACAGGCGTGGGCCGACATTCAGCGGTACCACCCCGAGCTGCCGGATCTGGCCGCGCCCGAGTCCCTGATCGGAGAGTCCTCGTCCGCCTGCGGCGCCGAGCTCTCCTTCGAACGACTGCTCCACGAAGCAGTCCACGGCATCGCCGCCGCCCGAGGTGTACGCGACACCTCCCGCGCCGGCCGTTACCACAACCGCAGATTCCTCGCGATCGCCGAGGAGCTGGGCCTGGACCACGCCGAGGAGCCGCATCCCAGCAGCGGCTTCTCACTGGTCACGCTCAACCCCGAGGCCAAGCGCCGCTACCGGCCGACGATCGAGCGGCTGCAGCGCGCCCTCAAGGCGCACACGGTCGCCACCGCCGCCGACACCAAGCGCTCCTTCCGGGGGCCGGCCGCCCGGCACGGCTCCTCCGGCGGCGGCGTGCGCGTCAAGGCCGTCTGCGACTGCGGTCGCAACGTGCGCGTCGTCCCGTCGGTCCTGGCGCAGGCGCCGATCGTCTGCGGAGGGTGCGGAAAGCCGTTCCGCATCCCGGAGGCGGCGGTCGCGGTGGGGTGACCCGATGTGGTGTGGCACAATGGCTAGCTGTACTCGACAGTCGCACAGGACCCCTCTCTCCTCCGGCTGACGCGTCCATCGGGCACCCGAGTACCGCAACCCCACGTGGCATCTTCGTTGTGCCCAACCACGTCATAGACCAGGAGACACCACTCCCGTGGCAGTCAAGATCAAGCTGAAGCGTCTGGGCAAGATCCGTTCGCCTCACTACCGCATCGTCGTCGCCGACTCCCGTACCCGCCGTGATGGCCGGGCCATCGAGGAGATCGGTCTGTACCACCCGGTGCAGAACCCCTCGCGCATCGAGGTCAACTCGGAGCGTGCGCAGTACTGGCTGTCCGTCGGCGCCCAGCCGACCGAGCCGGTTCTCGCGATCCTGAAGCTCACCGGTGACTGGCAGGCCCACAAGGGTCTCCCGGCCCCCGCGCCGCTGCTGCAGCCGGAGCCCAAGGCGGACAAGCGCGCCCTGTTCGAGGCTCTGACCAAGGACGGCGAAGAGTCCAAGGGCGAGGCCATCACGCAGAAGGCGAAGAAGTCCGACAAGAAGGCGGACGAGGCTGCTGACGCGGCCGCTTCCGCCGAGTCGACCGAGGCCTGAGCATGCTCGAGGAGGCTCTCGAGCACCTCGTGAAGGGCATTGTCGACAACCCCGACGATGTGCAGGTCGCCTCGCGCAACCTGCGCCGCGGCCGCGTGCTGGAGGTCCGGGTCCACCCCGACGACCTCGGTAAGGTGATCGGTCGCAACGGCCGCACCGCGCGTGCGCTGCGTACCGTCGTGGGCGCCATCGGCGGCCGCGGCATCCGCGTCGACCTCGTCGATGTGGACCAGGTTCGCTGACAGAGTTGAACACCGGCACGGGCCGGGGAGGGCCATGGGCCCGCCCCGGCCCGTCGTCGTATGACAGGAGAGACACAAGGTGCAGTTGGTAGTCGCGCGGATCGGCCGTGCCCATGGCATCAAGGGCGAGGTCACCGTCGAGGTCCGCACGGACGAGCCGGAACTGCGGCTCGGGCCCGGAGCCGTGCTCGTCACCGAGCCGGCCGGGGCCGGACCGCTGACGATCGAGACCGGGCGGGTGCACAGCGGACGGCTGCTGCTGCGCTTCGAGGGCGTGCGCGACCGTACGGCTGCCGAGGCCCTGCGCAACACGCTGCTGATCGCCGAGGTCGACCCGGACGAACTCCCCGAGGACCCCGAGGAGTTCTACGACCACCAGCTCATGGACCTCGACGTGGTCCTGACCGACGGCACCGTCGTCGGCCGGATCTCCGAGATCACGCATCTGCCGTCCCAGGACCTCTTCATCGTCGAGCGGCCGGACGGCAGCGAGGTGATGATCCCGTTCGTCGAGGAGATCGTCACCGAGATCGACCTGGAGGAGCAGCGCGCGGTGGTCGTCCCGCCGCCGGGGCTGATCGACGAGAGCCAGGCCGTGATCGCCTCCTCGCGGGGCGAGGACGGAGAGGGCGACGGGGAGCCCGGCCCGGGGAAGGACGCCTGATGCGCCTCGACGTCGTCACGATCTTCCCGGAGTACCTGGAACCGCTGAACGTCTCGCTCGTCGGCAAGGCCCGCGCGCGCGGCCGGCTCGACGTCCACGTCCACGACCTGCGCGACTGGACGTACGACCGGCACAACACGGTCGACGACACCCCGTACGGCGGCGGTCCGGGCATGGTCATGAAGACCGAGCCGTGGGGCGAGGCGCTGGACGACGCCCTGGCGGGCGGGTACGAGGCCGGGGCACACTCCCCGGTGCTGGTGGTGCCCACGCCCAGCGGCCGCCCGTTCACCCAGGAACTCGCCGTCGAACTCTCCGAACGGCCGTGGCTGATCTTCACGCCGGCCCGCTACGAGGGGATCGACCGGCGGGTGATGGACGAGTACGCGACCCGGATGCCGGTCGTCGAGGTCTCCATCGGCGACTACGTGCTGGCCGGCGGGGAAGCCGCGGTGCTGGTGATCACGGAGGCGGTGGCCCGGCTGCTGCCCGGCGTGCTCGGCAACGCGGAATCGCACCGGGACGACTCCTTCGCCCCCGGTGCGATGGCCAACCTGCTGGAGGGCCCCGTCTACACCAAGCCGCCCGTGTGGCGCGGCAGGGAGATCCCCGAGGTGCTGCTCAGCGGCCACCACGGGAAGATCGCCCGCTGGCGGCGGGACGAGGCGTTCCGCCGCACCGCCCTCAACCGGCCCGACCTGATCGAGCGCTGCGAGGCCGCGGGGTTCGACAAGAAGGACCGCGAGATGCTCTCCATCCTCGGCTGGTCACCGGAGCCCGACGGCCGATTTTGGCGCAGGCCCCGAGCCGTGGAAGAATAGGCCGCTGCTGTACGTCCGGCGTGCGCCCCTGCCACAGGGGGAACCCCGGCCGTCCCTGCGCGTGCGGGGATGGTCCCGACGCCCGCACGACGCGATCAGCACCTCCGTTCCTTCCTAGTCCCGTCGATGACCTGTGGCATCGGCGAAGAAAGCAGACAACATGGCTTCCCTGCTCGATGACGTCAACGCCGCGTCGCTGCGCACCGACATCCCGTCGTTCCGCCCCGGTGACACGGTCAACGTCCACGTCCGAGTGATCGAGGGCAACCGCTCCCGTATCCAGCAGTTCAAGGGCGTCGTCATCCGCCGCCAGGGCGCGGGCATCAGCGAGACCTTCACGGTCCGCAAGGTTTCCTTCAGCGTCGGCGTCGAGCGCACCTTCCCGGTGCACAGCCCGATCTTCGAGAAGATCGAGCTCGTCACCCGCGGTGACGTCCGTCGCGCCAAGCTGTACTACCTCCGTGAGCTGCGCGGCAAGGCCGCGAAGATCAAGGAGAAGCGCGACAACTGAGCTGACTCCCTCGTCCACAGGTCCGCCGGATAGGCTCTGGCCTCGATGGACACGGAAGCAAAGCCCTCGGAGCGCGACCCCGCCTGCGAACCCGACCCGGGTACGGAGGAGCGGTCGCGCTCCTTGCGTGTTCCGGCGGGGGCGGGCGCCTGGATGACATGGCGGCGGACCGCCGTGCTCGGGGCCGTCTGCACGGTGTTCGTGCTGCTCCTCAGCCACTTCGTGGTGCAGCCCTTCCTGATCCCGAGCGGTTCGATGGAGCCCACGCTGCGGATCGGGGACCGGGTGCTGGTGAACAAACTGGCGTACCGTTTCGGCGCCGGGCCGCACCGCGGTGACGTGGTGGTCTTCGACGGCACGGGGTCCTTCGTGCAGGAGGCCCCGCAGGAGAATCCCGTCGCCGGGCTGGCGCACTCGGTGGCCTCGTCCCTGGGCCTGGCGCAGCCCGCCGAGACCGACTACGTGAAACGGGTGGTGGGCGTGGGCGGCGACCGGGTGGTGTGCTGCGACAGCCGGGGCAGGGTCGAGGTGAACGGCCGGGCGATTGCCGAGGACTACCTGTATCCGGGGGACGCCCCCTCCCGGGCCCGTTTCGACATCGTCGTCCCCGACGGCACGCTGTGGATGATGGGCGACCACCGGAGCAACTCCCGCGACTCGCGCGACCACCTGGGGGAGCCGGGCGGTGGCATGGTCCCCGTGGACATGGTGATCGGCCGGGTGGACTGGATCGGCTGGCCGCCGAGCAGGCTGGGCTCGCTGCCGGACAGTGCCGCCTTCGGCGCCGTACGCGCGCCGGGCGGGGGCCATGGGTAACCGCGGCCGTGGCCGGGGAGGCCCCGGATCCGACGCCGGAACACCACCACCGGACGGCGACGGGCCGAGGACCGCGCGCTCCCTGCCCACCAGGGCGGAGCGGCGCAAGCTGGCCCGCAGGGTCAAGCGGCGGCGGCGCAGGTCGGCCCTGCGCGAGATCCCGCTGCTCCTCACCGTGGCGCTGCTGATCGCGCTGGTGCTCAAGACCTTCCTGGTGCAGGCGTTCGTGATCCCTTCGGGATCGATGGAACAGACCATCCGGATCGGTGACCGGGTGCTGGTGGACAAGCTGACGCCCTGGTTCGGCTCCCGGCCCCAGCGCGGTGACGTCGTCGTCTTCAAGGATCCCGGCGGCTGGCTGCAGCAGGAGGAAGCCGGCAAGGGGGATCCGCCCGTCGGCGTCAAACAGGCGAAACAGGCGCTGACCTTCGTCGGCCTGCTGCCCTCCGACGACGAGCAGGACCTGATCAAACGGGTGATCGCGGTGGGCGGCGACACGGTGAAGTGCTGCGGCAAGGACGGCCGGGTCAGCGTCAACGGCGTGCCGCTGGACGAGCCCTACCTGAATCCCGGCAACCCGCCCTCCCTCATCAAATTCGAAGTAAAGGTTCCGCCGGGCCGGATCTTCGTGATGGGCGACCACCGGTCCAATTCGGCCGATTCTCGCTATCACCTGGACGAGCCCGAGCACGGCACGGTCTCCGAGGACGAGGTCGTGGGGCGGGCCGTGGTGATTGCCTGGCCCTTCTCCCACTGGCGGAAACTGGAGGAACCTGCCACATTCGGCCCGATCCCGGACGCGCGCGCCGGGACGGCCGCCGCGTCGGGCCCGTCGCATAGTGTGTCGTCCCGGAATCTCAATGGAATGATCCCTCTCCCGACCCCTGCGGAACTCCCGCTCGTTATGGGAGTGGTGGGCCTGCACCGGCTGGGTCGCGGGCGGTGGCACGGAGTAAGGAGTGGATGTGGGGGATTTGGCGGTCGGCGCACGATCCGGACACGGCGAACCCGAGGACCGGCCGGGCAATCCGGACAATGCCGAGTCCGCCGGAGCGGCGGACCGCGCGCAGAGTGACGCGGACGCTCCGGACGGCGGCAGGGCCCAGAAGAAGCCGCGCTCCTTCTGGAAGGAGCTGCCCCTGCTCATCGGCATCGCGCTGGTTCTCGCGCTGCTGATCAAGACGTTCCTGGTGCAGGCGTTCTCGATTCCCTCGGACTCGATGCAGAACACGCTCCAGCGGGGCGACCGGGTGCTGGTCGACAAGCTGACCCCGTGGTTCGGCGCGGAGCCCGAGCGCGGCGAGGTCGTGGTCTTCCACGACCCGGGCGGCTGGCTGGAGAACACCGAGACTCCCGAGCCGAACGCCGTGCAGAAGTTCCTGAGCTTCATCGGACTGATGCCGTCCGCCGAGGAGAAGGACCTGATCAAGCGGGTCATCGGGGTCGGCGGCGACGTGGTGGAGTGCAAGAAGAACGGCCCGGTCACGGTCAACGGCAAGGCCCTGGACGACCAGTCGTACATCTTCGAGGGGAACAGCTCCTGCAACGACGAGCCGTTCGGCCCGATCAAGGTGCCGGAGGGCCGGATCTGGGTGATGGGCGACCACCGGCAGAACTCCCTCGACTCCCGCTACCACCAGGAGCTGCCGGGCAACGGCACGGTCTCCAACGACGAGGTGGTCGGCCGGGCCTTCGTCGTGGCATGGCCGATCAACCGCTGGGCGACCCTGCCCATCCCGAAGACCTTCGAGCAGCCGGGGATCAACGCGGCGATGGGGCTGGCCCCCGGAGCACTGGGCGTGGCCGGGGCGTTGCCGCTCGTGCTGTGGCGTCGCAGGAGGCTGACCAGCGGGCGTACCGCCGGGTAGGGTGCCGACTCGGATCAGCGATTGTCGATCTCCGATGCGGGGGGCGCTGGGATGAGTGGAACAGGACGTACGGGAGACGGCCGTGGTCGGCTCGGCAGCATGCTGTCGGGGCTGGCCGTGGCCGTCGGCTGTGTGCTCTTTCTCGGTGGGTTCGCATGGGCGGCGGTGGTGTACAAGCCGTACACGGTGCCGACCGACTCGATGACCCCCACGGTGCAGGCCGGCGACCGGGTGCTCGCACAGCGGATCGACGGCGACGAGGTGCGCCGCGGCGACGTGGTGATCTTCACCGACCCGGCCTGGGGCAACATGCCCATGGTGAAGCGGGTGGTGGGGGTCGGCGGTGACAAGATCGCCTGCTGCGGCAAGGACGGCCGACTCACGATCAACGGCAAGCCCGTCGAGGAATCGTATCTGCGGTCCGAGGACCCGGCCTCGGGCGAGGACTTCACGGCGGAGGTGCCCCAGGGGCAGCTCTTCCTGCTGGGGGACGAGCGCAGGTCCTCGCTGGACTCCAGGGTCCACCTGACCGACCCCGGGCACGGCTCCGTCCCGCGCGGCTCGGTGCAGGCCAGGGTGGACGCCATCGCCTGGCCGATGGACGGCATGATCGAGCGCCCGCAGGCATTCGCCGCCCTCCCCGGCGGGGTGTCGTCGCCCGGCCCGCTGAAGCTCCAGCTCACCGCCCTCGGGGTGGGCGTGGTGCTCATCCTGGGAGGTGCGGCGTACGGCCCGGTCGCGGCGCGTGCGGCGCGCAGGGGGCGTGAGAGGACGGTCGCCGGTGCGCGTTGAGAAACGGAAGGTGGCCCGGGTGGTGCTCCTGGACCCCGGCGACCGGATACTCCTGATGCACGGTTTCGAACCGGACGATCCGCAGAACACCTGGTGGTTCACCCCCGGCGGCGGTCTGGAGGGCGACGAGACGCGGGAGGAGGCCGCGCTGCGCGAGCTCGTGGAGGAGACCGGGATCACCGATGTGGAACTGGGCCCGCTGCTCTGGCGGCGGATGTGCTCGTTCCCGTTCGACGGGCGGCGCTGGGAGCAGGACGAGTGGTACTTCCTGGCCCGCACGAAGCAGACCGTCACGGACACCAGCGGTCAGACCGGACTGGAACGGCGCAGCGTCGCGGGTCTGAGGTGGTGGACCTCCGACGAACTGTCGGCGGCGCGTGAGACGGTGTACCCGACCAGGCTCGCCGAGTTGCTGCGCACGCTGCTCGACGAGGGTCCCCCTGGTGCGCCGCTGGTTCTGGACCCCGAAATCGCCTGAGCACCCGGGGGCCGGTGCCTGGCGCACAATGGGGGCACGCACGGCTGAAGGGGAACATGCCAATGAGCGCCGAGGACCTCGAGAAGTACGAGACCGAGATGGAGCTGAAGCTCTACCGGGAGTACCGAGACGTCGTCGGTCTGTTCAAATACGTGATCGAGACGGAACGGCGCTTCTACCTCACCAATGACTACGAGATGCAGGTGCACTCGGTCCAGGGCGAGGTGTTCTTCGAGGTGTCGATGGCGGACGCCTGGGTCTGGGACATGTACCGGCCCGCGCGCTTCGTCAAGCAGGTACGGGTACTGACGTTCAAGGACGTCAACATCGAGGAGCTCAACAAGAGCGACCTCGAACTTCCGGGGGGCTGATTCCCCCTCCCGGGTTACCGGGATATCCACAACTCCGGAGTTGTCCACCAAGATCCACAAGCCGGGACCGAACGCGTCAGAGTCGGTCCCGGAGGTGGTGCCGAATGAACGCGCGGGGGGCACTCGGGCGGTACGGCGAGGATCTGGCGGCACGGCTGCTTGCCGGAGCCGGCATGTCCGTACTGGAACGGAACTGGCGCTGTCGCGCCGGTGAGATCGACATCGTCGCGTTGGACGGCGACGTCCTGGTGGTCTGCGAGGTGAAGACCCGCAGGGCCGGGGCCTTCGAGCATCCGATGGCGGCCGTCACCCCGGTCAAGGCGGGGCGGCTGCGGAGGCTGGCCGGGATCTGGCTCGACCGGCACGGCGGTCCGCCGCCCGGCGGGGTCCGGATCGACCTGGTCGGGGTGGTGCTGCCCAGGCGCGGAGCACCCGTCGCCGAGCACGCCCGGGGGGTGGCCTGATGGGGTTCGCACGGGCCTGTTCGGTGGCGCTGGTCGGCGTCGAGGGCGTGGTGGTGGAGGTCCAGGCGGACCTGGAGGCGGGGGTGGCGGCGTTCACCCTGGTGGGGCTGCCGGACAAGAGCCTGGTGGAGAGCCGGGACCGGGTCAGGGCCGCGGTCGTGAATTCCGGGGCCGAGTGGCCGCAGAAGAAACTCACGGTGGGCCTGTCGCCGGCCTCCGTGCCGAAGGGCGGATCGGGTTTCGATCTCGCCGTGGCGTGTGCGGTGCTGGGAGCGGCGGAGCGGATCGACCCGGCGTCCATCGCCGATGTGGTGATGATCGGGGAACTGGGACTGGACGGCCGGGTGCGGCCGGTGCGGGGCGTACTGCCCTCCGTGCTGGCCGCCGCGGAGGCCGGATACCGCCAGGTGGTCGTGCCCGAGCAGACCGCGGGGGAGGCGGCGCTGGTCCCCGGGGTCGCCGTCCTCGGGGTGCGGAGTCTGCGGCAGTTGATCGCCGTGCTCTGCGACGAGCCGGTGCCCGACGAGCGGGAGGAGCGCGAGGAGGGGCGTCCCGACACGATGCTGGCCGGGCTGATGGTGCCGGGCGCGGGCATCGGCACCGGGCTCGCCCGGGGGACCGGGGCGGGCGAGGGGCACGTGCCGGACCTGGCGGACGTGGCGGGGCAGGAGCGGCCCCGCAAGGCCCTGGAGGTGGCCGCGGCGGGCGGGCACCACCTGCTGCTCTCGGGGCCGCCCGGTGCGGGCAAGACCATGCTGGCCGAGCGGCTTCCGGCGATCTTGCCCGCGCTGACCAGGAAGGAGTCCCTGGAGGTGACCGCAGTGCACTCGGTGGCGGGCATCCTGCCGCCGGGGGAGCCGCTGGTGGCCCGCCCGCCGTACTGCGCACCGCACCACTCGGCGACGATGCAGTCCCTCGTCGGCGGCGGCAACGGGTTGCCGAGGCCCGGCGCGGTCTCGTTGGCCCACCGGGGGATCCTCTTTTTGGACTTTAGCGACCACCAGTTCCGTGATCGTGTCGCTCGTTGAGACGCACTTCGGTCGTGTCACGTGGGTCTTTAGCTAACGGTTTGGTTCTGTTCGCCCTATTCGGGACGAACGGGAAGAGGGCCTGGTGCGAAGCACGCTGGTGCTGAACGACCTACGGGTACAGAAGATCAGACGGACTGATGGCAGCTTGTCGTACGCGATCCTCTGGCCGGACTGCTCGGTCGACGAGGAGGCGGAGGGATACCTGCGTCTCTACGAGGGGTCGGGGTCGCAGGAGCCCTACGCGTACTACCTCGTCGATCATCTGAGGTGGCGGATCCGTGAGGGTCTGACCACAGAGACGATCACGATGCTGGATCTCCGCCGGTACCAGGGGGCGGTGGGCGCCCAGGTGGCGATGCCGTATGGCCAGCCGTGGCGGGTGCCGCCAAAGCGTCCGTACAGCACGTCAGCGCTGTCGATCTCGGCGACCGTCTTGAAGGGCTTCTACCTGCACCAATGCGTGACCCGGGGCGTCAACGAGCAACTGCGTGCCGAGCTGGACGTCGGGCGGCTGCCGACCAAGGCCGACAGGAACCGGGCCTTCCTGGGACACGCGATGACGTCGGTGAAGACGAACCCGCTGGCACCGCGGCAGGGGACCCGCCGGAGGCATCCGAAGATGCTGCCCGACGGTGCCCGGCCGGAGCTGGTGGGGTCGGTGAACACCGTCCGTGACGAGATGGTCGTGACCTGGCTGTCCGACACGACCCTGCGGATCGGCGGGCTGACCGGCCTGCACCTGGTCGATCTGCACCTGCGTGAGAACGCGGCCTGCGGCGAGGACAGGAGCCCGCACGTCCACGTCTGCCACCGGCAGGGCAACCCCAACGGAGCCAGGGCGAAGAAGAAGGAGGACTGGCGGCTGGTCGACGGTGTGATCACCGGCGGGGAGATCTATCGGGCGAGCCCGGCCATGGTCAGCTCCTACTTCAAGTACATGACGACCGAGTACGCGAAGTACGCGACGGGTCACGGCATGCTGCTGATCCAGCTGTCCGGGCCGAACACCGGCGAGCCGTGGACTCCGGACGCGGCCCGCGGGATGCTGCGACGGGCCGGACGGCGGGCCGACCTTCCGGGCCGGATCAAGCCGCACGCGTTCCGGCACACGACCACCAACAAGATCCTCGACGTCACGAACAACAACAGCTGGGTGGCCAAGGAGGCCGGCCACTGGGCATCGGTGCAGACCGTCGACGAGGTCTACGGGCATCCCGACATGCACTCGCCGGAATTCGTCGGTGCACTGAAGGCGGTCTGGGGTGAGGAGGCGTGAGCGAGCCAGTCCGTGCCCTGCTGCCTGTCGTGACGCTCAATGAGCCGAGCCGGACCACCGGTGACCGGCTGGAATTGCTGCACGCGCTGATGCAGGCTCCCGGCTTCGATGCTGATCTGTTCCGTCAGGACGTGATTGTTATCCCGCCGGAGCACGAGGCCTATGGATGGGTCTGCAAGATCCCGCAGTGCGAACGCTCGCGCTACCAGAGCCACCAGTCGTTCTGTTCAGTCCACGAGGCCGAGTGGCGCACGCGGCGGAGCGCTGGGGGTCTGCTGGCCGACTTCATGCACACGGCCAAGCCGCTGAAGCCGGCCTCCTGGTATCAACCCGCGGACTGCACCATCTGCCCCGCCATCCCGGCCTGGGGCTCTTCACCGCTGTGTTTCCTGCACAGCCACCGATGGTCGGCACGCAAGTCGCACTGGAAGAAGAAGCACGGCGAGGGCGAGCCGGACTACGAGGCGTTTCTGACCGCCGAGAAGCCGTTCGTGCCCTTCGGCGACTGCCGGGTGATGGCCTGCCCGAACCTGGCGGAGAACCCGGTAGGACTGTGTCAGAGGCACCTCAGCCGCTACCGCAAGGACGACTCGCCGGGCCAGGCCCGCCTGCCGCACCAGTGGGGCCGCTGGCTCGCCGACCGGGACAGGCCGATCCCGGTGCTCTATGACGACGAGCTGGCATTCCGGAAGTGGTGCGCGGAGGCGGACCCCGTCCACCGCGCGGACGGCAGAGTGTCCCTGCTTGGGCTGCGGCCTCTGGCCAAGGCCGAGATCCAGTGGTGCATGTTCCAGCGCACTCAGATGAAGGTTGAGGCCGGACACTGGCCACTGCCGTGGATCCAGCACCTCGCGGACGACTGCCGCAACCTCGAGGCCAACTCACTGGTCGACCTTGACCTCGACCACATGCGGAAGTTCCCGGGGGTGGCGGCGAAGGCGATGCTCCGCATGCTGCGGCTGGTCTACTTCACCCGCGAAGACACCCGCGACATCGGCTACATCGAGACTGAACACTTCGGGGTCAAGTTCCTCCACCACGGCGGGCAGATCGACGTATCGAACATCTCCCAACGGTGGCTGCGTGACCTGGTCTGGGACCAGATGGCCCGCCGGCTGCTGACCGACCCGCCCCGCAGCATCCAGCCCTTCGATGTGCTCCGGCAGGGAGCCGCACAGCTGAGTGCATTTCTGGAGGTCCGAGCCCCGGAGGGCGGCCACGACTCCCGTCTCCTCGAAGAACGTCACATGGTCGACTTCGTCGCCGACCAGCGACACCGGGCCAAGCACGGGCTGCGGCCCCTGGCGGCATGCCGACGCCGAGGCGTCAAGGACAACGACCCCGTCACCGCGGGCATGGTCTTCAGGTACTTCGACGGGGTTCGCCGTGTCCTGCGGAAAGCCCTGGAGACCGGTGATCTGGAGCGTCTCGGTCTGGACCGGGAGTTCGTCCTGGCCGTTCCCGCAGGCAAGCGGTCCAAGGGCAGACGCCGCCCGTTCCCCGACGATGTCGCCCGGGCCGTCACGAACGAAGCCAACCTGCAGACCCTGGACGGCCAGGACATCGAGGACCGCGGGCTGCGGGACATCTGGGAGGCCCTGGTCATCACCGGACGCCGCTGCCGCGAAATCCTTGACCTGCGGCTGGAGTGCATCGGCCGCCTCGGCGGACTTCCGATGTTTTGGTACGACGCGACGAAGGTCGGCAACTACGACGCCGCCGTCCGCATCTCCGAACGTCTCTACAAACGGATCGAGGCCCGGCAGGCCCGGACCATTGACCGGTTCCTGGAACGAGAGGGCCGCGTCCCGACCGCCGGGGAACGACGGAAGATCGCCCTGTTCCCGGCCCGCAACTCCAACCGCAATCACCTCAAGGGCATCTGTTACACCTGGTTCAACAACCAGTTCAGGCAGTGGATCGACTCGCTCACCGACATCCACGTCGTCACTCACCAGACTCGCCACACCCTGGCCACCAACCTGCTGAAGGCCGGCGCGAATCTCACCCACATCAAGCGCTACCTCGGGCAGGTCTCCGAGGCGATGGCCGAGCACTACGTCCACCTCGCCAGCACCGACCAGAAGCTCGAAGACGCCCTCAACGCGATCTGGGTCACCGGACCCGGAGCCCTCGAGCCGGGTATCGTGCTGTCTGGCGGCGAACCGATGACTCGCGAGCAGGCCGAGGCGATGATGATCGACCTCACTCGCAGGTCAACCCCGGCCGAAGGCGGCTTCTGCACCTTCCAGGCCGTGGTCGACGGCGGCGCCTGTCCCTGGAATCTGGACTGCCACAACTGCGAGAAGTTCGTGATGTCCGGCGCCGACCTCGTCTACTGGCACCGCAAACGCGAGCAGTGGCGCATGCTCGCCGAACGCGCACCCGACCCCAAGGTCGCCGACTATCTCCACCAGCTCTTCGAGCCCACTGCCCGAGCGATCGACGGCCTGGAGAAGGCCCTGGCTGGCGTCGGTCTCCTCGACGAGGCCCTCGCCCTGGACCTGCGACGTCCCCAGGACTACTTCGGCCGCGTCTGGGCCACAGCGTTCCGCGCCAACGAGCTCGCCCAGTTCGAGGACCACGGCGACGCCGACTTCGACGAATACGACAACGAGGATGAGGTGGCTTCGTGACCTCCGGCCCCGGGCAGACCGCGGCGGCCATCGCCGCCCGACGTCAACAGACCCAGGACAAGCTCACCCGCGTTGAGAAGGTCATCGTCCAGCTCCGCCGAGAACGCGGCCGGCTCGCAGTGCGGGCGATCGCCGAGCGGGCGGACGTGTCTCCCACGTTCCTCTACGAGAACGCGGACGCCCGCGCTCTCGTCCAGCAGGCCGTCACCGACAGCAAGAGCCGCCACGACCGGCGCAGTGGCGAGAAACACGAGCAGATCGAGGCGACCTGGCGTGAGCGGGCCCTGAACGCCGAGGCCGAGCTCACCCGGACTCAGAACGAGGTCCTGGTCCAGCGGCAGCGGATCGGCGAGCTCATGGGACAGCTCCGCGATGTCGACGGGATGGTCTCCGGTGAGTCCGTCCAGCACCTCACCACGGAGAACACCACCCTCAAGCGCCGCATCCAACAGGTGACGCAAGAGCACCGCAAGCTCCAAGAGCGTCTTGAAGGGGCCCGCACCAACCTCCGCTTCTCCGACAAGCGCATCGCCGAGCTCGAAGTCCAGCTCCTCGAACTCCAGCAGGCCGCCCCGGCCGGCGCCCCGCAGTGAAGGACTCGCCGTGTTCGTCTATCACCTCAACAACCACAGTCGAGCTACTCGGCATTAGTCTTCTCCGCCGTGGGGAAGCCCGACACCGACGCCAGGAACTGCGCTGACGTGAAGTAGGGATTGTTCGTGCCACCGAGCACCTTGATGAGGATCGCTTCCCCGTCGCACTCCATGACTCGGTACTGGTCACCTGCCCGGAGCGCGAGGCCCTTGCCGTCCTTACCGTCGGACACGACGTCGAAGACCTGGCCCTTCGTCGAGCACGCGGCGTTCCGCTTCTTGGCCGCAGCCTTGGCGGCCCTGAATACGCTCTTCCCGCCAGCTTCAGCACCCCGGCCGATGGCCCACCCGCCCACGGCAGTGACGACGGCCAGCGCCCCGGGGCCGCCCACCTTCTTCGCCAGCGTCGTCATCATCTGGTATCCCCCCAGATTGCTCACCCAGGCCTCCTCGTTGGCCGCGCATCAGGGGGCAATCTTATGGAAGGTGGTCATCGACAGGGGCCGAAACCCGAGCACCCTGCCCGGTGACACGTCGCTGACACACACGCGACGTGTCACCGCAGGTCAGCGCTAACACCGACGTTCTCGCACTCCCTAATGAGGTCGAGGCGCCGGAGTTTTCCGTGCGGGCACTGGACGCGCTGCGCCAGCCGCTGGAGTCGGGGCACGTGGTGGTGGCACGCAGCGCCGGGGTGGTCCGGCTGCCCGCGAAGTTCTTGATGGTGCTGGCCGCCAACCCCTGCCCGTGTGGCCGGCACGGTGTCGGCGGCGCCGGTTGCGAGTGCCCGCCGTCGTCTGTCAGGCGATATCAGGCGAGGCTCTCCGGACCCCTGCTGGACCGGGTGGACCTGAAGGTGGTCGTCGATCCGGTCCGGCGCGAGGACCTGCTGGCGCGGGGCGACCGGGGCGAGTCGTCGGCCTCCGTCGCCGCCCGGGTCCAGGAGGCCAGGGCGCGCGCGGCGGAACGGCTGGCGGGCACGGGGTGGTCCACCAACAGCGAGGTGCCCGGCCACGAGCTGCGGACCAGGCTGGTCGCGGCACCCGGCGCGCTCCTGGAGGCCGAGCGGGACATGGAGCGGGGCATGCTCACCGCCCGGGGACTGGACCGGGTGCTCAGGGTGGCGTGGACGGTCGCCGACCTGCGGGGCGCCGACCGGCCGGAAGCGTCCGACGTCGCGGTGGCCCTGGAGCTGCGCACCGGCGTGTCGCGGGGTTCCCTGGCCCGGGCGGGGGCGTCATGAGCCCGCGGACGGCCGACGGACCGGGGCCCGGCATGGAGACGGGGCCGGGCACGGAGACAGAGGCGGCGCCGGGGCCGGGGCCGGGGGCGGGAGCGGGTGTGGGCGTGGGGGACGCGGAGCGGCTGGCCCGGGCCGCCCTGACCCGCGTTCTGGAGCCGGGGGACGAGCGGGGCGGCCGGTGGCTGCGCGAGTACGGTGCCGTCGAACTGCTCCGGCGGATCACCGCCGGGGACGGCACCGCGGAGCGACTGAGCGGAATGACCCCGAAACGGCTGGCCGGGTACCGGCTGCGGGTCGAGGGGGTGGAGCCGGAGCGGGACCTCTCGGCGGTGGCCGGTGCAGGAGGACGGTTCGTCTGCCCCGGCGACCGGGAATGGCCCACCCAGCTCGACGACCTCGGGGACGCGCGGCCGACCGGTCTGTGGGTGCGGGGGCCGCGCGACCTGCGGCTCTGGGCGCTGCGCTCGGTCGCCGTGGTCGGCGCCCGCGCCTGCACACCGTACGGATCGCACATGGCGGCGAGCCTCGGCGCGGGGCTCGCGGAGCTGGGGTGGGTGGTCGTGTCGGGCGCGGCCTTCGGGGTGGACGGCGCGGCGCACCGGGGCGCGCTGGCCGTCGACGGGGCGACGATGGCGGTCCTCGCCTGCGGAGTGGACGTCGCCTACCCCCGGGGACACGCCGAACTGATCGGGCGGATGGCGCAACAGGGGCTCGTCATCGGCGAATTGCCGCCGTCCGATCATCCCACCCGCAGCAGGTTCATCCTCCGGAACCGGGTCATCGCCGCGTTGACGCGAGGGACGGTCGTGGTCGAGGCGGAATACCGCAGCGGCTCACTGGTCACCGCGCGCAACGCGCAGCGTCTCGGCCGTTTCACGATGGGCGTGCCCGGCCCCGCCACCAGCGCGCTGTCCGCAGGGGTCCATGAACTCCTGCGCGGGGAGGGCGTCCTGGTGACCGACGCCTCGGAAGTCGCCGAGCTGGTGGGCGACATCGGTGAACTCGCCCCGGCCCGGCACGGTCCCGTGCATCCCAGGGACCGCCTGGACCCGGTCTCCGCCAGGGTTCTCGACGCACTGCCGTTCCGGGGCGCCACCAGCGGGCGCGACGTGGCCCGGGTGGCCGGAACCAGCACCGACGAAGCACTCGGCAGACTGTACGAACTGCACTCACTGGGGTTCGTCGAACGACATGGCGATGGATGGCGGTTGACGCCACGCCCGGCTCGCGACCGCGACGCCCGGCGAGGCGGTACTTGACCTGGAGCATTCGGGTGAAAAGGTGATGCCGATGACCCCGGCGGATCCTTCAATGACGCCTCCGGGGCCGACGCACGCGGCGACGGCTCCGGACCGCAGTCCTGTCGGATCGGCCGGATTCGCGGGCTGTCGATCCCATATCCTGCGCGGACCGCGACATCGCAGTCACGCTACGCTCACAAGGATCCCGACTCAGACATACGTCCTCCAGCGCTTCACGGCAGAACGGCTCAAGGCACCACATGCCCCAGCACACCTCCGGGTCTGACCGCGCGGCAGTACCACCGGCTGCGCGTGGCACTGTGCGCCCTCCCGCCCCCTCCTCGCTCGACGAGTTGTGGCGTTCATACAAGTCCACGGGTGACGAGCGCCTGCGGGAGCAGCTGATCCTGCACTACTCGCCGCTGGTGAAGTACGTCGCGGGCCGGGTGAGCGTGGGCCTGCCTTCCAACGTCGAGCAGGCGGACTTCGTCTCCTCGGGGGTCTTCGGACTGATCGACGCGATCGAGAAGTTCGACATCGAGCGTGCGATCAAGTTCGAGACGTACGCGATCACCCGCATCCGCGGCGCGATGATCGACGAACTCCGGGCGCTGGACTGGATCCCGCGCTCGGTGCGTCAGAAGGCGCGGGCCGTGGAACGCGCCTACGCCACGCTGGAGGCGCAGTTGAGACGCACTCCCTCCGAGGCGGAGGTCGCCTCGGAGATGGGTATCGCGCTCGATGAACTGCACGCGGTTTTCAGCCAGTTGTCATTGGCCAACGTGGTCGCGCTGGAGGAGTTGCTGCACGTCGGCGGCGAGGGCGGCGACCGGCTGAGCCTGATGGACACGCTGGAGGACACCGCCGCCGACGACCCGGTGGAGGTCGCCGAGGACCGTGAGCTCAGACGGCTGCTCGCCCGGGCCATCAACACACTTCCGGAGCGGGAGAAGACGGTCGTCACGCTCTACTACTACGAGGGCCTCACCCTCGCCGAGATCGGCAACGTGCTCGGGGTCACCGAGAGCCGGGTCAGCCAGATCCACACCAAATCCGTGCTGCAACTGCGCGCGAAGCTGGCCGACGCCGGACGCTGAGCCCCTCGCGGCCGGGCGCCGGCCGTGGCTGCTTCGGCCACTGATCGGGGCCGTACGCCCCCTCTCGAACACAGGTCGCCGTAGAGTGGACGCGTGCCCAGGATTCGAGCGGCCTCGGTGGCCGAGCACCGGACCATGCAGCGCGGCGCCCTCCTGGACGCCGCCCGCTCCCTGCTGTCCGAGGGAGGGACGGAGGCATTGACCTTCCCCGCCCTCGCCGAACGCACGGGCCTCGCCCGGTCCTCCGTCTACGAGTACTTCCGCTCCCGCGCGGCCGTCGTCGAGGAGCTCTGCGCCGTCGACTTCCCCGTCTGGGCGGCCGAGGTCGAGAGCGCGATGGAGCAGGCCGCCACGCCCGAGGGCAGGATCGAGGCCTACGTACGCCGACAGCTCGACCTCGTCGGGGACCGCCGTCACCGGGCGGTCGTCGCCATTTCGGCGAGCGAGCTGGACGCCGGGGCGCGCGAGAAGATCAGGGCCGCGCACGGCGGCCTGATCGCCATGATCGTCGAGGCGCTCGGCGATCTGGGCCACGAGCAGCCGCGGCTGGCGGCGATGCTGCTCCAGGGCTCGGTGGACGCCGCGGTGCGGCGCATCGAACTGGGCGTGGCCGAGGAGCCGGAAGTGATCGCGGACACCGCGGTGGCCATGATCCTCCGGGGTGTGCAGGGCATACGGGGCTGACCCCGACGCCGTCGCCACATCGCGGCGGCGAGCAGGACGCCGGGGGCGGCGAGCCCGTCCCCGGTCCCTCCGGCCGGAGCCGGGGGCTCCGGCACGCCGAAGACCGGCAGCAGCCTGGACGGCCCCCGCCGCAACAATGACGGCGGCAGCGACGACAGCGGATCCAGATACGCGTCCCCGCGCCGCAGCCCCCAGTGCAGACACCCCGACGCGCAGTGGAAGGGCCCCGCCTCCAAGGTGGCGACCACCTGTCCCGCCGTCACCTCCTCGCCCTCCGCGACCACGGCGCGCACCGGCTCGTACGTGGTGCGCAGCGGCGGCTCACCGCTCCCCGCCACTTCGATCGCGACCACCCCACGCCCCGCCACCCGCCCCGCGAACGAGACCCGGCCCGAGGCCGCGGCGAGTACCGCCGCCCCCGGTTCCGCGGCGAGGTCGACCCCGCGGTGCCCCCGGCCGTAGGGACCCGCCGGCGGCTCCCACCCCCGTACGACCGCGGGCCGTCCCGCGAGCGGCCACCCCCGCTCACCGCCCGCACCGGGAGTCGGAGCCGAGGGCGGAACCGGGGCGGACGGGGGAGCGGGCGGCGGTCGAGTCGGTGCCGTCGGCGGTACGGGGGCTTCGGCCGCGCCGGCCGGCGGGCCGCACAGCACCACGAGCAGCGCCACCACCCCCGCCGCGCACACGCCCCGGGCACGGGCCGCGAACGCCACGCGCGACGGGCGGCCCGCATCGGGAAAGGACGTGCGGCCCGCATCGCGAAAGGGCGCATCGGGGAGGGGCGTCCCCCGCGCGGCCTCGCGGTGTGCGCGCGGGGGACGGGAAGCGGGCGGACCGGGTGTGCATCGCATGAGGGAACCGTCCCGCAACGCCACGATCCGCGGGGATCATGAACCGGATCTGTGGACTACCGACCGGTTGTGGACAGCGTCGTCACCCGACACCCGGGCCGTCCCGTACACTTCCTATGGCGATCCGGGTCACCGGGTCGACTTCGCACGCCCCGCCACCTCCCTCTCAGCGGACGGTGGCCGCGCTCCTCGGTCCCTTGTGGCACGGCGCGTCGGGGCGTCAGGCGCGACAGCAATCCTGCGGTCGCGACAACCGAGCACCTCAAGGAGTACGGCCATGGCCGTCGTCACGATGCGGGAGCTGCTGGAAAGCGGCGTCCACTTCGGTCACCAGACCCGTCGCTGGAACCCGAAGATGAAGCGCTTCATCTTCACCGAGCGCAACGGCATCTACATCATCGACCTGCTCCAGTCGCTGTCGTACATCGACCGCGCCTACGAGTTCGTCAAGGAGACCGTCGCCCACGGCGGCTCCATCATGTTCGTGGGTACGAAGAAGCAGGCCCAGGAGGCCATCGCCGAGCAGGCGACGCGCGTCGGCATGCCGTACGTCAACCAGCGTTGGCTCGGTGGCATGCTCACCAACTTCTCCACCGTCTACAAGCGCCTTCAGCGTCTGAAGGAGCTTGAGCTCATCGACTTCGAGGACGTGGCCGCCTCCGGCCTCACCAAGAAGGAGCTCCTGGTCCTCTCCCGCGAGAAGGCCAAGCTGGAGAAGACCCTCGGTGGTATCCGCGAGATGCAGAAGGTGCCCAGCGCCGTCTGGATCGTCGACACCAAGAAGGAGCACATCGCCGTCGGTGAGGCGCGCAAGCTCCACATCCCGGTCGTCGCGATCCTCGACACCAACTGCGACCCCGACGAGGTCGACTACAAGATTCCGGGCAACGACGACGCGATCCGCTCCGTCACCCTGCTCACCCGCGTGATCGCCGACGCCGTCGCCGAGGGCCTCATCGCCCGTTCCGGTGCCGCCACCGGTGACTCGAAGCCGGGCGAGAAGGCCGCCGGCGAGCCGCTCGCCGAGTGGGAGCGCGACCTGCTCGAGGGCGACAAGAAGGCCGACGCCGAGGTGCAGTCCTCCGCCGAGACCGAGAAGGTCGCCGACGCCGAGAAGCCGGCTGAGGCCGCTGCCGAGGCCGAGACCCCGGCCGCGGACGCCGAGCAGGCCTGACATCCGTCACGGCTGACGACGGCGGGGGCCGGTGCCACAGGCACCGCCCCCGCCGTCCACCCGTAGATCTTTCAGACTTCGAGAGAGAAACACAGACTCATGGCGAACTACACCGCCGCTGACGTCAAGAAGCTCCGCGAGCTGACCGGCGCCGGCATGATGGACTGCAAGAAGGCGCTCGACGAGGCCGAGGGCAACGTCGACAAGGCCGTCGAGGCGCTCCGCATCAAGGGCCAGAAGGGCGTCGCCAAGCGCGAGGGCCGCTCTGCCGAGAACGGCGCCGTCGTCTCCCTCATCTCCGAGGACCAGACGTCCGGCGTTCTGCTGGAGCTGAAGTGCGAGACGGACTTCGTCGCCAAGGGCGAGAAGTTCCAGGGTGTCGCGAACACCCTCGCCGCGCACGTCGCCGCCACCTCCCCGGCCGACCTGGAGGCGCTGCTCGCCTCCGAGATCGAGGCCGGCAAGACCGTCCAGGCGTACGTCGACGAGGCCAACGCCAACCTCGGCGAGAAGATCGTCCTGGACCGCTTCGCGCAGTTCACCGGCGCGTACGTCTCCGCGTACATGCACCGCACCATGCCCGACCTGCCGCCGCAGATCGGTGTTCTGGTCGAGCTGGACAAGGCCGACGCCGAGCTGGCCAAGGGCATCGCGCAGCACATCGCCGCGTTCGCCCCGAAGTACCTGTCCCGCGAGGACGTCCCGGCCGAGGTCGTCGAGGCCGAGCGCCGCGTCGCCGAGGAGACCACCCGCGCCGAGGGCAAGCCCGAGGCCGCGCTCCCGAAGATCGTCGAGGGTCGCGTCAACGGCTTCTTCAAGGAGGCCACCCTCCTCGGCCAGCCGTACGCCCTGGACAACAAGAAGTCCGTTCAGAAGGTCCTGGACGAGGCCGGTGTCACCCTGAAGCGCTTCACGCGCATCAAGGTCGGCATCTGAGTCCGTCCGCGAACAACGGTGGACCCCTATAGGGTCTAGTGCAGTCGTCGGCCGCACTCACGCCGTACGACCGCAGATCTGACGAGGAGGCCATTGCCGCTGAGGGACACCAGACCCACCGGCAATGGCCTTCTTCGTATGTGCACGAGGAGAATCTCCATGAACAAGGGCGCGGACGCCGCACAAGGTGACCACAAGCGCGACGACGGCAAGGTGGCGGGACGCTTCATGCTGAAGCTGTCCGGAGAGGCGTTCGCCGGCGGCGGGGGACTCGGTGTCGACCCCGACGTCGTACACGCCATCGCCCGGGAAATCGCGGCCGTGGTCCGTGACGGTGCGGAAATCGCCGTCGTCATCGGTGGCGGCAACTTCTTCCGTGGTGCCGAGCTCCAGCAACGCGGCATGGACCGGGCCCGGTCCGACTACATGGGCATGCTCGGCACGGTCATGAACTGCCTGGCGCTCCAGGACTTCCTGGAGAAGGAGGGCATCGACTCGCGCGTCCAGACCGCCATCACCATGGGGCAGGTCGCGGAGCCGTACATCCCGCTGCGCGCCGTGCGCCACCTGGAGAAGGGCCGCGTCGTCATCTTCGGCGCCGGCATGGGGATGCCGTACTTCTCCACCGACACCACTGCCGCCCAGCGCGCCCTGGAGATCGACGCAGAGGCCCTCCTGATGGGCAAGAACGGGGTGGACGGGGTCTACGACTCCGACCCGAAGACCAACCCCGACGCGGTGAAGTTCGACGCGCTCGAGTACGGCGAGGTACTCGCCCGCGACCTCAAGGTCGCCGACGCCACCGCCATCACGCTCTGCCGTGACAACGACCTCCCGATCCTCGTCTTCGAGCTGACCGCCATGGGCAATATCGCCCGCGCGGTCAAGGGTGAGAAGATCGGCACGCTCGTGAGCGACCGGAGCACCCGGGTCTGAGAACCGGGAGCCTTCCGGGCAGGACGGAAGGGCCGGGGCCCCGGGCGACGTCCCGGGACAGGCCCCGAAGGATGGACAACGGCCTGCCGGTCGGACACCGTGCAGGTGAGGACGCGACGCAGGACCCGCAGGGCCCGAGCACGCCGGGCCCGCTCAAGACACGCAGGAGCACGTGGTGATCGAAGAAACCCTCCTCGAGGCCGAGGAGAAGATGGAGAAGGCCGTCGTCGTCGCGAAAGAGGACTTCGCCGCGATCCGGACCGGCCGTGCGCACCCGGCGATGTTCAACAAGATCGTCGCCGACTACTACGGCGCGCTGACCCCGATCAACCAGCTCGCCTCGTTCTCGGTGCCCGAGCCGCGCATGGCCGTCGTGACGCCGTTCGACAAGAGCGCGCTGCGCAACATCGAGCAGGCCATCCGCGACTCGGACCTCGGTGTCAACCCGAGCAACGACGGCAACATCATCCGGGTCACCTTCCCGGAGCTGACCGAGGAGCGGCGCCGCGACTACATCAAGGTCGCCAAGGCGAAGGCCGAGGACGCCAAGATCTCCATCCGCGCCGTGCGACGCAAGGCCAAGGAAATCCTCGACAAGCTGGTCAAGGACAAGGAGTCGGGCGAGGACGAGGTGCGCCGCGCCGAGAAGGAGCTCGACGACACCACCGCGAAGTACGTCGCGCAGGTCGACGAGCTGCTGAAGCACAAGGAAGCCGAGCTGCTCGAAGTCTGATGAACGACTCTTCCCGGGGCGCCCCGCCGGGAGCCGGTGGCTGGGGCGCGCCCGAGTTGCAGGCCGTTCCGGCGGGTCCTGCATACGATGTGCACGGCGCCCAGCAGACTCGGCCCATGCCCATCGTGCCGGACGTTCCCGACGCAGGTAGAGACGCTGACGACCGTGATGACCGGGACCAGGGGGCCGGACGCCTGAGCGGCGGTCCCCTGTTCCGTGACGAGAAGCCGCAGGAGCCCATGTCCACCGCCGCGCCGCCCCCGCAGAAGAAACGTGCGGGCCGTGACCTGCGAGCCGCCATAGGGGTCGGGGTGGGGCTCGGCGCCGTCATCGTCTCCTCGCTGTTCATCGTGAAGGACGTCTTCGTCGGCGTGGTCGTCGTCGCCGTCGTCGTCGGCCTGTGGGAGCTCACCTCCCGGCTGGAGGAGCGCAAGGGCCTCAAGGTGCCGCTCGTCCCGCTGGCCGTCGGTGGCGCGGCGATGGTGGTGGCCGGTTACGTACGGGGCGCCGAGGGCGCCTGGGTGGCGACGGCGCTGACCGCGCTCGCCGTCCTCGTCTGGCGGATGACCGCGCCGCCGGAGGGCTACCTCAAGGACGTCACGGCCGGGGTGTTCGCCACGTTCTACGTGCCGTTCCTCGCCACCTTCGTCGCCCTGCTCCTGACCGCCGACGACGGACCGCAGCGGGTGCTCACCTTCCTGCTGCTGACGGTGGTCAGCGACACGGGCGCGTACGCCGTCGGCTGGCGCTTCGGGAAGCACAAGCTCGCGCCGCGCATCAGCCCCGGGAAGACCCGCGAGGGACTGTTCGGGGCCATCGCCTTCGCGATGGTCGCCGGTGCGCTGTGCATGCAGTTCCTGATCGACGGCGGTTCCTGGTGGCAGGGGCTGCTGCTCGGGCTGGCGGTCGCGGTCAGTGCCACCCTCGGCGACCTCGGGGAGTCGATGATCAAGCGGGACCTCGGCATCAAGGACATGGGCACGCTCCTGCCGGGGCACGGCGGGATCATGGACCGGCTGGACTCGCTGCTGCCGACCGCTCCCGTGGTCTGGCTGCTGCTGGTGGTGTTCGTCGGCTCCGGCTGAGACCGGCCTCCGGCCGGGGGTTTTCACGGGTCGGGGCCCGTCGTCCACAGGACGGCGGGCCCTTGCCGTCGCGTCTGCGACACTGGATGGACCATGCCTAAGCCCGGAGAACTCACTTTCGTCGCGCCCCGCGGAGCCAAGAAGCCGCCGCGGCACCTCGCCGACCTCACGCCCGCCGAGCGCAGGGAGGCCGTCGCCGCGATCGGCGAGAAGCCGTTCCGCGCCCAGCAGCTCTCGCAGCACTACTTCGCGCGGTACGCGCACGACCCGGCCGAGTGGACCAACATCCCGGCCGGATCGCGGGACAAACTCGCCGAGGCGATGTTCCCCGACCTGATGTCCGTCGTCCGTCACATCAGCTGTGACGACGACACCACCCGCAAGACGCTGTGGAAGCTCCACGACGGGACGCTCGTCGAGTCCGTCCTGATGCGCTACCCGGAGCGGGTGACCATGTGCATCTCGTCCCAGGCGGGATGCGGGATGAACTGCCCGTTCTGCGCGACGGGACAGGCCGGACTCGACCGCAACCTGTCCACCGCCGAGATCGTCCACCAGATCGTGGACGGCATGCGGGCGCTGCGCGACGGCGAGGTCCCCGGCGGGCCGGCCCGGCTCTCCAACATCGTCTTCATGGGGATGGGCGAGCCGCTCGCCAACTACAACCGGGTGGTCGGCGCGATCCGTCGGCTCACCGACCCGGAGCCGGACGGGCTGGGGCTCTCGCAGCGCGGGATCACCGTCTCCACCGTGGGCCTGGTGCCCGCGATGCTCCGCTTCGCCGACGAGGGCTTCAAGTGCCGTCTCGCCGTCTCGCTGCACGCACCGGACGACGAGCTGCGCGACACCCTCGTCCCCGTGAACACGCGCTGGAAGGTGCGCGAGGTGCTGGACGCGGCGTGGGAGTACGCGGAGAAGTCCGGCCGCCGCATCTCCATCGAGTACGCCCTGATCCGTGACATCAACGACCAGGCGTGGCGCGGCGACCTGCTCGGCAGGCTGCTCAAGGGCAAGCGGGTGCACGTCAACCTGATCCCGCTGAACCCCACGCCCGGTTCCAAGTGGACCGCCTCCCGCCCCGAGGACGAGAAGGCGTTCGTCGAGGCGATCGCCGCCCACGGTGTTCCGGTGACCGTGCGGGACACCCGCGGCCAGGAGATCGACGGGGCCTGCGGACAGCTGGCGGCGGCCGAGCGCTGAGCCCCTCCGGACGGCCGGAGGGGCCCGTGTAACCTGGGCCCGAAATCAACTTCATATTCCGACAGGGGAGCGCCACAGCGCTGAGAGTGCGGCACCGAGGACAGGTCGGCCGCAGACCCTCTGAACCTCGCCCGGGTCATTCCGGGTAGGAAGTTCGGTCATCAACTCATGCTGTTGCGCCCTGCCCGCTTTCCGCGGGCAGGGCCGCGTCTCTTCCTGGCCAAAACCCAGGAGGAATCCACAATGAGCACCACCCACAGAACCGGGCGGCTCGCGGCGACGGCCGCCGCCACCGCGCTGGGCGTCACCGCGCTCGCCGGATGCGCAAGCTCCGACGACCAGGCGTCCGGCCCCAAGGGCTCCGGTTCGAAGACCGTGACCCTCGTCAGCCACGACTCCTTCAACGCTTCCAAGGAGGTGCTGAAGGAGTTCACGAAGGAGACCGGCTACACCGTCAAGGTCCTGAAGAGCGGCGACGCGGGTGTCGCGCTCAACCAGGAGATCCTGACCAAGGGCTCCCCGCGCGGGGACGTGTTCTTCGGCGTCGACAACACGCTGCTCTCCCGTGCCCTCGACAGCGGGCTCTTCACGCCGTACGAGGCCAAGGGCCTGGACCGGGTCGCCGAGGCCACCCGGCTCGACGCCGAGCACCGGGTCACCCCGGTCGACACCGGCGACATCTGCGTCAACTACGACAAGAAGTACTTCGCCGACAAGAAGCTCGCGCCGCCGAGCACCTTCGCCGACCTGGCGAAGCCCGCGTACAAGGACCTCCTCGTCACCGAGAACGCCGCGACCTCCTCGCCCGGCCTCGGCTTCCTCCTCGGCACCGTCGCCGCCTACGGCGAGAAGGGCTACCAGGACTACTGGAAGAAGCTGGAGAAGAACGGCGTCAAGGTCGTCGACGGCTGGGAGGAGGCGTACAACGAGGAGTTCTCCGGCTCGGCGGGCGGCAAGAAGGCCAAGGCAGACCGGCCGCTCGTCGTCTCGTACGCCTCCAGCCCGCCCGTCGAGGTGCTGTACGCGAAGCAGCCGCCGGCCGAGGCCCCGACCGGGGTCGCCACCGGGACCTGCTTCCGCCAGATCGAGTTCGCCGGTCTGCTGGACGGCGCGAAGAACGAGGCGGGCGGCAAGGCCCTGCTGGACTTCCTGATCAGCAAGAAGTTCCAGGAGGACATGCCGCTCAACATGTTCGTGAACCCGGTCGTCGAGGACGCCGAGCTGCCGGAGGTCTTCACGAAGTTCGGTGCCACCGTGGAGAAGCCGGCGACCGTCGCCCCGGACAGCATCGCCAAGAACCGTGAGCAGTGGGTCCAGTCGTGGTCCTCGCTCGTAGTGAAGTAACGAAGTCCCCCGAACGCGCGACGGACGCGGCCGGGACGGGCGGTCACGGGAAGGGCCCGCGCGGGGACGACGCGCGCGGGCCCGGCCCCGGGCGACCGCGCGCCGCCCGGGCCGCGGCACGGCGGGGGAGCGCGGTGCGGCTCGGTCTGATGGCCGTGCCCGTGGCGTTCTTCGCGCTGTTCTTCGCCTACCCGGTCGTCGCGATCGTCGGCCGCGGACTGAAGGCGGACGGCGTCTGGCAGTTCGGCCGGGTCGGCGAGGTGCTGGCCCGGCCGGACATCCGCGATGTCCTCTGGTTCACCGGCTGGCAGGCGCTCGCCTCGACCGCGCTGACCCTGCTGATCGCGCTGCCCGGCGCCTATGTCTTCGCCCGTCTCGACTTCCCCGGCAAGCAACTGCTGCGGGCCGTCGTCACGGTGCCGTTCGTCCTGCCGACCGTCGTCGTCGGGACGGCCTTCCTGGCGCTGCTGGGGCGCGGCGGATTCCTCGACGAACTCTGGGGCGTACGGCTCGACACCACCGTCTGGGCCATCCTGCTCGCCCATGTCTTCTTCAACTACGCGGTGGTCGTACGGACCGTCGGCGGACTGTGGTCCCAGCTCGACCCCCGGCAGGAGGAGGCCGCCCGGGTACTGGGCGCCGGACGGTTCGCCGCCTGGCGGCGGGTCACGCTGCCGGCTCTCGCTCCCGCCGTGGCCGCCGCCGCGCTGATGGTCTTTCTCTTCACCTTCACCTCCTTCGGGGTCGTGCAGATTCTCGGCGGTCCCGGCTACTCCACCCTGGAGGTGGAGATCTACCGGCAGACCGCCCAGCTGCTCGCCCTGCCGACGGCCGCCGTGCTGACCCTGGTGCAGTTCGCCGCGGTCGGCGCGATCCTCGCCGTGCACGCGTGGACGGTACGGCGCAGGGAGACCGCGCTGAAGCTGGTCGACCCGGAACAAACCGCCCGCAGGCCGCGCGGCTTCGGGCAGCGGGCGCTGCTCGCCGGGGTGCTGCTGACCGTGCTGGTGCTGATCCTGCTGCCGCTCGGGGTGCTGGTCGAGCGTTCGCTGGACGTACCCGGCGGCCACGGCCTCGACTTCTACCGGGCCCTGGGCTCCGCGGACGCCGGTGGCGGGACGTTCCTGGTCGCGCCGCTCGAAGCGATCTGGAACTCCGTGCAGTACGCGCTGGTCGCCACGGTCATCGCACTGGTCGTCGGCGGCCTCGCGGCCGCCGCGCTGACCCGGCGCGCGGGGCGGCTCGTCCGCGGCTTCGACGCGCTGCTGATGCTGCCGCTCGGGGTGTCCGCGGTCACCGTCGGCTTCGGCTTCCTGATCACCCTGGACGAACCGCCGCTGGATCTGCGGACGTCCTGGATCCTGGTGCCGCTCGCCCAGGCACTGGTCGGCGTGCCCTTCGTCGTACGGACCATGCTGCCCGTCCTGCGGGCGGTGGACGGACGACTGCGGGAGGCGGCGGCGGTGCTCGGGGCCTCCCCGCTGCGGGCCTGGCGGGAGGTCGATCTGCCGCTGGTGCGACGGGCGCTGCTGGTCGCGGCCGGTTTCGCGTTCGCCGTGTCGCTCGGCGAGTTCGGCGCGACGGTGTTCATCGCGCGGCCGGACCGGCCGACGCTGCCGGTCGCCGTGGCCCGGCTGCTGGGCCGGGCCGGGGAGCTCAACTACGGCCAGGCGATGGCGCTGAGCACCATCCTGATGGTGGTGTGCGCCGTCTCGCTGCTGCTGCTCGAACGCATCCGCACGGACCGGGCCGGGGAGTTCTAGAGATGGCTCGGGAGTTCTAGAGATGTCCGGGGAGTTCTGGAGATGCTGACACTGGAATCGGCCACGGTGCGCTTCGGCGAGCGGGCGGCGCTCGACGCGGTGGACCTGGAGGTCGCCGAGCACGAGATCGTGTGCGTGCTCGGACCGAGCGGCAGCGGCAAGTCCACCCTGCTGCGGGTGGTCGCGGGGCTCCGGCCGCCGGACGGCGGCCGGGTGCTGCTGGACGGTGCGGACCAGGCCGGGGTGCCGGTGCACCGGCGCGGGCTCGGCCTGATGTTCCAGGACCACCAGCTCTTCCCGACCCGGGACGTCGGCGCCAACGTCGCCTTCGGGCTGCGGATGCGCGGGATGCCGCGCCGCGACCAGGAGCGCCGGGTCGGTGAACTCCTCGATCTGGTGGGCCTGCCCGGTGCCGAGCGGCGCGCCGTCGCCGCGCTGTCCGGCGGGGAGCAGCAGCGGGTCGCCCTCGCGCGGGCCCTCGCCCCGAGCCCCAAGCTGCTGATGCTGGACGAGCCGCTCGGCCAGCTCGACCGCGGTCTGCGGGAACGGCTCGTCGTCGAACTGCGCACGCTCTTCGGGCGGCTGGGCACGACGGTGCTGGCCGTCACCCACGACCAGGGCGAGGCGTTCGCCCTGGCCGACCGGGTGGTGGTGATGCGCGACGGACGGATCGCCCAGGCCGGGACGCCGCTGGAGGTCTGGCAGCGGCCCGCCTCCGCCTTCGTCGCCCGGTTCCTCGGCTTCGACAACGTGGTGCCGGCGACGGTGGACGGAACCGCCGCCGCCACGGTGTGGGGCGAGGTGCCGGTGGCCGAGGGGGCGCCGCAGGGGGCGTGCGATCTGCTGGTCCGCCCTGCCGGGGTCCGGATCGGGGCCCCCGGTGAGGGGCTGCGCTGCGTGGTCGGGACGCGTACGTTCCGGGGCAACCACGTCGCCGTACGGCTGTTGCCGGAGACCGGTCCGGCCCTGGAGGCGGAGTGCGCGCTGCGGGACGCCCCCGAGGAGGGGGCGGCGGTCGGGGTCGGCTTCGACGCGTCGGAGACCGTCGTCCTGCCCGCCGCCCCCTGACGGCGCGGTCCTACGGGCCCGGGTGGCGTCCCTCGACGGCGCGGCTCCGGCGTGCCCGGGTGGCGGACTCCGCCCGGGGGCCGGACGATGGCCGGATGTTCCCGTGGCGCGGAACCGGCCGCCCCGGAGCAGCCCCGGAAGCGGGAAGGACAGGGACCATGACCGAGTCAACACGCGAGGGCATCGACATCACCCGTGTCCTCGACGCCCCGCGGGAGCGCGTCTTCGAGGCGTGGACGACGCCCGAGCACTTCGCGGCCTGGTACGGCGGCGAGGCCGAGGTGCCGCTCGACCGGGTGGCGATGGACGTCCGGCCGGGGGGCTCCTGGAGCCTGGTCATCGTGGTGCCGGGCACGGAGATGCCCTTCCACGGGGTCTACCGCGAGGTGGCCGGGCCCGAGCGGCTGGTGTTCACGCTCAAGGACGCCACCGCGCCCGACGGCATCGAGGGCGAGACCGTCACCGCCACCTTCGCCGACCGCGGCGACGGGACCACCGAAATGGTCTTCCGGCAGCGCGGGGGCAATCTCACGGCCGAGCAGTACGCGGCGGCCGAGGACGGCTGGGAGGCGTTCTTCGACGCGCTCGCGGCCCGGCTCGCGTCCTCCGCCTGAGCCGGCGCCGCGACCCGGTCGCCCGGTTCGCCCCGGCCCCCGCCGCGAACCGGGCGACCGGGGTCTCAGACCGTCAGCGGCAGCGCGGCCAGTTCCGCGATCACCCAGGTCAGCGGGGCGAAGACGAGCAGCAGGACGGCGGCGCGCAGCGCGGCCGAGACCCGCAGGGCCGAGGCCGGGGCACCGAGCCGCGACAAGGTCCCCGACACCTCGGAGCGGGCCTGCCGCGCCTCCAGCGCCGAGGTCAGCAACGTCGCCGTGGTGCAGCCGAGGACGAGCACCGCGCCCAGCGCGGTGAGCGGACCGAAGGAGTGTTCCTCCGCCCCGTACAGGGCGTGGGCGGCGACGGCGGCGGAGAGCACCGCGCAGATCACGCCCAGCGGCCGGCCGATCCGGCGCGCCTCGTCCATCAGTACCCGGCCCGCCAGCAGGCGCAGGGCTCCCGGGTGCGCCGACTGCAGCAGCCGTCCGCAGAAGTACGTCAGACCGGGGCCCGCCAGGGCCAGGCCGATCGCCGCCAGCGTCCACCCCGTCAGAACCCCGGCCGGGGTGGCGTCGATCCTGCCGGGGAGCGGGAGCAGGCTGTGTCCGTCGCCCCGGCTCAGGTACGCCTCGACGGCCAGACCGGCCGCGATCAGCGCCACCCCCCAGGGCAGCCCCGTCGGAGGGTCGGCGGGGTCGGGCGGCTCCGGTTCCGTCCGGACCTCCGAGGAGGTGCCCTCCGGGGGAGCCGTCGGGACCGGCCCGGTACGCAGCGACAGCCCGCTCGCGGTGGCCGCCGCCACCGGGACCAGGGCCAGCAGCACCAGCGCGGCGCCGAGCGGCAGCGGGGCGTCCGCGCCGAGCAGCCCGGCCGCCGCGCCGTCGAACGGCAGACCGGACAGATCACCGCGCAGATGCAGGAAGAACAGCAGCGCCACCGCCGACCCGAGGGCGCAGGACACTGCGGTGGAGACCGCCGCGAGGGCGGCCAGCCGGACCGGCCCCAGGCCCACGGCGGACAGCGCGGAGCGCGGCCGGGCGCTCGGGTCCGTACGGGCCACCGCGACCGCGAACTGCACGGTGGCGGCGAACGGTACGAAGCACCACAGCAGCCGCAGCAGGGCCCCGGTGGAGTGTGTCGGGTTGCCCGAGGCGTAGCCCAGGGCGCACAGCAGGAGGAAGCCGACCCCGGCGGAGGCGGCGGCGACCAGCAGCCTCCGCAGCAGGACCAGCGGATGGGAACCCCGGGCTAGACGGAGAGCGAGCACGCCGCCCTGCCCTCCGCGTCGGTCACGGCGGGCAGGGCGACGGTGGCGACCCGGCGGCCGTCCAGCAGCGGGACCGTGCGGTCGGCGAGGGCGGCGACCTCCGCGTCGTGGGTGGCGAGCACGATCGTGATGCCGTGCGAGCGGGCCGCGCTGGTCAGGGTGCGCAGCACGTGCGTGCGGTCGCTCCGGTGCAGGGTCGCGGTCGGCTCGTCCGCGAAGATCACCGCGGGGGTGGCGGCCAGGGCGCGGGCCACGGAGATCCGCTGGCGCTGCCCCTGGAGCAGGGTGTGCGGCCGCTGTTTGGCGCAGGGGCCGATGTCGAGCCGCTCCAGCCATTCCATGGCGGTCTTCCGCGCCGTCCGGTGCGAGGTGCCGCGCAGCAGCAGGGGGAGCGCGGTGTTCTCCCAGGCGTTCAGCTCGGGCACCAGCTGGGGTTCGGGGGCGATCCAGCCGAACCTGTCGCGGCGCAGCCGTTCGCGCAGCCGGGGCCCCATGGTGTGGACGGGGACGCTGTTGAACCACACCTCGCCCTGTTCGGGCACCAGCTGGCCGGACAGGCAGTGCAGCAGGGTCGTCTTGCCGCAGCCCCGGGGGCCGGTCACGGCGAGGATCTCGCCGTCGCGGACCTCCAGGGAGACGCCGCCGAGCGCGGGCGAGCCGTTGTGGGAGTGGTGCAGGGAACGCGCCCAGATCACGTCGTTGTCCGGCGGGGCCACCATGGCGTACACCTCGGTTCAGATCGTAATTCCCGTTCCCCCGTATGGGGGAACGAAGAAGGGGCCGATCGGTCACTCGGCACCGTAGGGATCCGAACCGCGGTGAGGGCACAGCACACGGCCCGGACGCGTCCCTTCCCACTCGAATGGGCGCATCCGGGCCGTGCGGACCGTATGGGGATGGCCGTCCGGAGCAGGCCGGACGGCGGTCGGGCGATGGCCCGTTCGGCGGGCCGGGGCCGCGGTGGCTCCCGGTCCGCCGGGGCGGCCGGGGGGAGGGCCGGTCCGTGGCCGGTCCTCCCCCCGGTGCCGCAGGTCAGAGCTTGGTCCACGCCTCCGTGAGGACGCTGCGCAGGATGCCCTCGATCTCGTCGAACGTCGACTGGTCGGAGACCAGCGGCGGCGCGAGCTGGACGACCGGGTCGCCGCGGTCGTCGGCCCGGCAGTACAGGCCGTTGTCGTACAGGGCCTTGGAGAGGAAGCCGTACAGGACGCGCTCGGTCTCCTCGTCGGTGAAGGTCTCCTTGGTGGCCTTGTCCTTCACCAGCTCGATGCCGTAGAAGAAGCCGTTGCCGCGGACGTCGCCGACGATCGGCAGGTCGAGCAGCTTCTGCAGCGTCGTGAAGAAGGCGTTCTCGTTGTCCAGGACGTGCTGGTTGAGACCCTCGCGCTCGAAGATGTCGAGGTTGGCGAGGCCGACCGCCGCGGAGACCGGGTGGCCACCGAAGGTGTAGCCGTGCAGGAAGGTGTTGCCGCCCTCGTAGAACGGCGCGGCGATGCGGTCCGAGACGATGCAGGCGCCGATCGGGGAGTAGCCCGAGGTCATGCCCTTGGCGCAGGTGATCATGTCCGGCACGTAGCCGAACTTGTCACAGGCGAACATCGTGCCGAGGCGGCCGAAGGCGCAGATGACCTCGTCGGAGACGAGCAGCACGTCGTACTGGTCGCAGATCTCGCGCACCCGCTGGAAGTATCCGGGCGGCGGCGGGAAGCAGCCGCCGGCGTTCTGCACCGGCTCCAGGAAGACCGCGGCGACGGTGTCCGGGCCCTCGAAGAGGATCTGCTGCTCGATCTGGTCGGCGGCCCAGCGGCCGAAGGCCTCGGGGTCGTCGCCGTGGATCGGGGCGCGGTAGATGTTGGTGTTCGGGACCTTGTGCGCACCGGGGACCAGCGGCTCGAAGGGGGCCTTCAGGGCCGGCAGGCCGGTGATCGACAGGGCGCCCTGCGGGGTGCCGTGGTAGGCGACCGCACGCGAGATGACCTTGTACTTGGTCGGCTTGCCCTTGAGCTTGAAGTACTGCTTGGCCAGCTTCCAGGCGGTCTCCACGGCCTCGCCGCCACCGGTGGTGAAGAAGACCTTGTTGAGGTCGCCCGGGGCGTAGTCGGCCAGGCGCTCGGCCAGCTCGACGGCCTTCGGGTGGGCGTAGGACCACACCGGGAAGAAGCCCAGCTCCTGGCCCTGCTTGTAGGCCGCCTCGGCGAGCTCGTGACGACCGTGACCGGCGTTGACCACGAACAGGCCGGACAGGCCGTCCAGGTAGCGCTTGCCCTGGTCGTCGTAGATGTAGGTGCCCTCACCCCGCACGATGGTGGGAACGGGCGCGGTCTCGTAGTCCGACATGCGGGTGAAGTGCATCCACAGGTGGTCGTACGCGGTTCGGCTGAGGTCCTTGCTCACGGCTATCGGGTTCCCCACATATAGGTCTGCTTCTTGAGCTTCAGGTAGACGAAACTCTCGGTGGAGCGCACACCGGGGAGGGCCCGGATGCGTTTGTTGATCGTGTCCAGCAGGTGGTCGTCGTCCTCGCAGACGATCTCCACCATCAGGTCGAACGAGCCCGCGGTCATCACCACGTACTCGCACTCGTCCATGGCCGACAGCGCTTCGGCCACGGGGTCGAGGTCGCCCTCGACGTTGATGCCGACCATCGCCTGCCGCCGGAGCCCCACGGTGAGGGGGTCGGTGACGGCGACGATCTGCATCACGCCCTGATCGAGCAGTTTCTGGACGCGCTGTCGTACGGCCGCCTCGGAAAGACCGACGGCCTTGCCTATCGCGGCGTACGGACGGCGCCCGTCCTCCTGGAGCTGCTCGATGATTGCGAGGGAGACGGCATCGACCGCTGGTGACGATCCGTTCCCGGTCCTGGAGTCTGCGCTGCGACTGGCCACGCATCCACTGTGCACGGGACTCGTCTGTCTGGCAACCCCAGATCGATGAAATTCGTTGTCTCTGGGCCTCGATCTCACTGAATCCGAAGTTCGCGGCGGTTGGGCATGTCGAAAGCGACACCCGAGCGACTACGCTGGGCATCTCACCCATTGGACGTGTCGACAGGAGGGGTGGTTGTGACCACCGAGGTGCGCCGTCTGCGCAACTACATCAACGGAGAGTTCCGGGACGCCGCTGACGGGCGGACCATCGACGTGGTCAACCCGGTGACGGAGGAGGTCTACGCGACTTCGCCGCTCTCCGGACAGGCAGATGTCGACGCCGCCATGGAGGCCGCCGCGGCCGCGTTCCCCGCCTGGCGCGACGTCACGCCCGCCGAGCGCCAGAAGGCCCTGCTGAAGATCGCGGACGCCTTCGAGGAGCGCGCCGAGGACCTCGTGGCCGCCGAGTCGGAGAACACGGGCAAGCCGATCGGGCTCACCCGTGACGAAGAGGTCCCGCCGATGGTGGACCAGATCCGCTTCTTCGCGGGCGCGGCGCGGATGCTCGAAGGCCGCTCGGCCGGTGAGTACATGGAGGGCCTCACCTCCATCGTCCGGCGCGAGCCGGTCGGCGTCTGCGCGCAGGTCGCGCCGTGGAACTACCCGATGATGATGGCCGTCTGGAAGTTCGCCCCGGCCCTGGCCGCGGGCAACACCGTCGTCATCAAGCCGTCCGACACCACCCCGGCGTCGACCGTGCTGATCGCCGAGATCATCGGTCAGATCCTGCCCAAGGGCGTCTTCAACGTCATCTGCGGCGACCGCGACACCGGCCGCGCGATGGTCGAGCACCCGACCCCGGCGATGGCCTCCATCACCGGTTCGGTACGGGCCGGCATGCAGGTCGCCGAGTCCGCCGCCAAGGACGTCAAGCGGGTCCACCTGGAGCTCGGCGGCAAGGCCCCGGTCGTCGTGTTCGAGGACACCGACATCGCCAAGGCCGTCGAGGGCATCGCCGGCGCGGGCTACTTCAACGCCGGTCAGGACTGCACGGCCGCGACCCGCGTCCTGGTCCACGAGTCCATCCACGACGAGTTCGTCACCGAGCTCGCCAAGGCCGCCGCCGACACGAAGACCGGCCTGCCGGACGACGAGGACGTGGCGTACGGCCCGCTCAACAACGCCAACCAGCTGAAGCAGGTCAGCGGCTTCATCGAGCGGCTCCCCGCCCACGCCAGGGTCGAGGCGGGCGGCCACCGGGTCGGCGACAAGGGCTACTTCTACGCCGCGACCGTCGTCTCCGGACTCAAGCAGGACGACGAGATCATCCAGAACGAGGTCTTCGGCCCGGTCATCACCGTCCAGAAGTTCACCGACGAGGCCCAGGCCGTGGAGTACGCCAACGGCGTCGAGTACGCCCTGGCCTCCTCGGTGTGGACCAAGGACCACGCCCGCGCCATGCGGATGTCCAAGAACCTCGACTTCGGCTGCGTGTGGATCAACACCCACATCCCGCTCGTCGCCGAGATGCCGCACGGCGGGTTCAAGAAGTCCGGCTACGGCAAGGACCTCTCCGCGTACGGCTTCGAGGACTACACCCGCATCAAGCACGTCATGACCTCGCTCGACGACTGATTCCCGGTCAGGAGCACGGCCGCGGCCCCGGGCACGAGCCCGGGGCCGCAGCCGTACCCGGGCATCGACAGGGTGTGCGGGCCGGATGCGCGAAGCTGGACGGTTGGTCCATTGCCCCTCCGTCCGGTCGACCGGCATCCTGCGCGAGTGCGAGCAACCCCGAAGAACCCCATGTCCCGCCGGTCCCTGCTGCGCGCCCTCGGGGCCACGACGGCCGGTGCCGCGCTGGCCGGCTGCGGCGTGCCCGCCGCCTACGTGGAGCCCGGTGACCGTGCCGGGAGCGACACCTCGGCGAGGGACCGCTCCCTGCACTTCGCGAACTGGCCCCTCTACATCGACACCGACGACGAGGACGAGTCGAAGCGGCCCACCCTCGACGCGTTCGGCAGGCGGACCGGCATCTCCGTCACGTACACCGAGGAGATCAACGACAACGACGAGTTCTTCGGGAAGATCAGCCCGGCGCTGATGAACCACCAGGAGACCGGCCGGGACCTGATCGTCGTCAGCGACTGGATGTCCGCCAGGTTCGTCCGGCTGGGCTGGGTGCAGGAGATGGACCGGGCCGAGCAGCCCAACGTCGCCGGGTACCTCGACCCGCAGCTGCTCTCGCCCGCCTTCGACAAGGGCCGTACGCACAGCGTCCCCTGGCAGTCGGGGATCACCGGCATCGCGTACAACCGCAAGAAGCTCGGCCGCGAGATCAGGAACGTGAGCGATCTGTGGGCGGACGACCTGCGCGGCAGGATGACGCTGCTGTCCGGGCTCGACGAGGCATTCGCCCTCCTGATGCTGGGCAACGGCGTCGACATCACCCGCTGGGTGCCGGACGACTTCCACGAGATGTGCGAACAGATCGAGAAGCTGGTGCGCAGGAAGCACATCCGCCGCTTCACCGGCAACGACTACATCAAGGACCTGTCGACCGGCGACGTGCTCGCCTGCCAGGCGTACTCCGGTGACGTCATCCAGCTCCAGGCCGACAACCCGGAGATCGAGTTCGTGGTTCCCGAGGAGGGGGCCGAACTCTGGTCGGAGTCGCTGATGATCCCCAACCTCGCCCGCCACAAGCGCAACGCCGAGAAGCTCGTCGACTACTACTACGAGCCGGAGGTGGCCGCCGAGCTGGCCGCCTGGGTCAACTACGTCTGCCCCGTCCCGGCCGCCCGCGAGGTGCTGGCCGCGGCCAAGGACAAGGAGACCGCCGAACTCGCCGAGGACCCGCTGATCTTCCCCGACGACGAGATGCGCGAGCGGCTGACGATCGCCCGCGACATCACCTCCGAGGAGCGCGCCGGCTTCGCGAAGAAGTGGAACGCCATCGCCGGGCTGTGAGCGGTGGTCCGTGGCCGGTACGGCACGGTACGGCACGGGCCGGAGCCGCTGCGGGGCGGGCAGCCGGGGGAGCCCCGGATAGCATCGGCGCCCATGACGGCGGAGGGCGGACAGGAGAGCGGACGGAAGAACGGGCGCAGGACGGAGCGTTGGACGTCCCGGGTGCTCCTGGTCGACGGGCACGACCGGCTCCTGCTGCTCTGCGGACGCGATCCGCGCGGGCCGGGGGCGCGATGGTGGTTCACCGTCGGCGGGGGCGTCGAGGACGGTGAGGACCACATCGGGGCGGCGGTCCGTGAGGTCCGGGAGGAGACGGGACTGTCCCTGTCCGCCCACCGGCTGGGCCCGCTCCTGTGGACCCGGCGGACCGCCTTCACCGTCGACGGCCGGAGCTTCGACCAGCACGAGGAGTACCGCCTCGTCCGGGTCACGGACGACGAGGCGCACCAGGTGAGGATCGACCCGGCCGAGGCCCGCCACGGGTACCGCTGGTGGTCGGTGCGAGAGCTGGCCGCCACGCGGGAGACCGTCCGGCCGGAAGGGCCTGGCCCGGCTCCTGACGGATGCGCTCACGGCGCCCCGGCCCGCCGACGGCCCCGTTCACCTGGGGGACTTCGACGAGGAAACCGACCCCGACCGCCCCGTCGGCCGCCCCCGCGAAGGGGTGTGAGGGCGTGGCGCGAGAACCCCGGCAGGCGGTGCGAGGGCCCGGTGAACCCGGGCGTACGCTGCGGACATGAGCGAGCGAAGAGCCCTGCTGAGGCGCATACGCATGTGGTTGATCCTCTTCATCGTCTGTCTGGTGCTGAGCGGACTGACCGCCTTTCCGCTCGTCCACGAACTCCGTTGGGCCGAGGACCTGTTGAGGTCCTCGGCCTCTCCCGTTCCGGAGCATTTCCCGGCGTTGACGGAGTGGATCACCAAGGTCCGCACCGGCCTGGACCAGACCGACGCGAAGTACCCCTTCGTCCTGTACGGCACCGACTGGCTGGCCTTCGCGCACCTCGTCATCGCGGTCGCCTTCTACGGCCCCTACCGCGACCCGGTCCGCAACATCTGGGTCATCGAGTTCGGCATGATCGCCTGCGCCGGGATCATCCCGCTCGCGCTGATCTGCGGGCCCGTCCGGGGCATCCCCTTCTGGTGGTCCGTCATCGACATGTCGTTCGGGGTCTTCGGCGTGATTCCGCTGCTCGTGGTGCGCCGCATGATCAAGCGGCTGGAGGTGCTGGAACGGGCGTCGAGGCCGGAGTCCGCGCCGACGGCCGCCCCGGCGGTCTGAGTCACCCGGCCGACGGGGCGCCGAAGGCCGCCACCACTATGTTCAACGCCGTCGGGTTCATCCCGTCCCCCTTCGCGTCCGTCGAGTTGACGCTGTAGACGAGGGTCCGGGAGAGGTCACGGGTGGCCGCGACGACCGTGTTGTAGCCCCAGCGGCCACCCGTCTTGCCCCAGACCTCGCGTCCTCCCAGCCGCATCATCGAGAGACCGGCGCTGTACGCGGCGGGCTTGCCCGTGCCGTACTCGCGGATCGACGCGTCGGGCAGCGTGAACATCTCCTGGAGCAGCGGTCCGCGCACCACCCGGCCGCGGAACAGGGCCCGGGTGAAACGCTCCAGGTCCGCGGTGGTCGAGATCAGGTCGCCCGCAGCCCAGGCGTCCGTCACCCCCCACACCGTCACATCGCGCAGCTCGCCTGTGCCGAAGAGCTGGTAGCCGTGGTTGTGAGGCCCGCGGATCGTCGGGTCGGTGCCGGGGAAACGGGTGTCCCCCAGACCCAGCGGCTCCAGGATGCGGTGGGAGACCTGCGAGGAGTACGTGTCACCCGTGAGCCGCTCGATCAGCAGGCCCGCCACGGTGTAGCCGATGTTGGCGTAGTGCTGCTGGGTGCCGGGTGCGAAGTACGGCTCCCGGGAGGTGGCTTCGCGCACGGTACGGACCGGGTCGTGCAGGTCGAAGCGGTGCGCGTACGCGTCGTCCAGGTCGCCGCCCGGGCCGACGGACGGGATGCCGCTCGTGTGGTTCAGCAGCTGGCGCACCGTGACGCCCCCGTACCCCACCGGGATCAGATCGGGCAGATAGTGCCGGACCGGGCGGTCCAGGTCGACCCTGCCCTCCCCGGCGAGCTGAAGCACGACGGCCGCCGTGAAGACCTTGGTCACCGAACCGGCCCTGAAGCGGCCGTCCGGATCCGCCGGCCGCCCGGAGACCAGGTCGTGGACACCGGCGCTGCCCCGCCAGACACCTTCGGAGCCCGAGACCCGCACCAGGGCGGCCGTGGCGTCGTCCTTCGGGAGCCCGCGGATCGCGGCGCGCAGGGCCTCGGCGTCCGGAGCCTCCCGGACGGGGGCCTTCCGCGCCGGATGGCCTGCGGCCGCCGGGGCACCGGCCGCCGCCAGGGCCGGTGGGACGGAGCCCGCGGCGATGCCGAGAACCAGTGCGGCTGCGACGAGGGTGCGGGACGTGCGGGCGTTCATGCCGGGTGCCTCCGAGGAGTGGAATCCGTAACTGCCTACGGAATCCATCCTGTTGACCGGCCCGGCCGGGCGGATCCCCCGCCCGGGGGTTTGCCGGAGGGAGAGCCGCTCCCCCGCGCGGGGGAGCCGGGGGCGGGGCCTCCCCCGGGAGAGGGAGCCACGAGACCGCACTCGTACGCGCAGATCACCGCCTGGATCCGGTCGCGCAGCCCCAGCTTGGACAGCACGTTGCCGACATGGGTCTTCACCGTGTGCTCGCTGACCACCAGCGCCGCCGCGATCTCCGCGTTCGACAGACCGCGGGCCAGGTGCAGCAGCGTCTCGCGCTCGCGGGCGGTCAGGACGTCCAGGCGCGCCGACGGCTCCACGGCCGTCGCGGGCGGGCGCGAGGTGTAGTCGGCGACCAGTCGACGGGCCACCGAGGGAGCCAGCAAGGAGTCCCCGGCCGTCACCACCCGCACCGCGTGCACCAGGTCGTCCCTGCGGACGTCCTTGAGCAGAAAGCCGCTCGCGCCCGCGTGCAGCGCCTCGTAGACGTACTCGTCGGAGTCGAACGTGGTGAGCATGACCGTCCGGCAGCCGGTCTCCGCACTGATCGTGCGACATGCCTCGATCCCGTCCACGACCGGCATCCGGATGTCCAGCAGGGCGACGTCGGGCGCCAGCCGCCGCACCGCGTCCACCGCCCGCGCCCCGTCCCCCACCTCCGCGACGACCTCGATGTCCGGCTGCGCGTCCAGAATCATCGCGAAGCCGCTGCGCACCAGTTCCTGGTCGTCGGCCACCACCACACGGATCGTCAACTCCCCACCTCCGTCGTCCGCCCCGTCCTTGTTCTTGCCACTGTCTTGCTCTCCGTCTCCGGCGGCCGGGCTCGCGGAATCGTCACCCGGACCCGGAACCCCCGTCCGTCCGGACCGGGGCCGGTACCGGCCGTGCCGCCGTGCGCGGCGGCACGCTCCCGGATGCCGACCAGCCCCAGCCCCGAGCCGCCCCCGGACCCCCGTCCGTCGTCGGTGACGGTGAGCGTCAGTGCCTCGGGCCCGTGCTCCAGCCGGACGCGGACCGTGCTCGCGTCCGCGTGCCTGATCACGTTCGTCAGGGCCTCCTGCGCGATCCGGTAGACGGTCGCCTCGACCGCCAGATCCGGCGCACCGGGGTCGCCCGTGACCTCGTACGAGACCGCCGGACCACTGCCGCGCACCCGCTCCACGAGCCCCGGCAGTCCGTCCAGTGCGGGCTGGGGCTCCCGCGGTGCGTCCGGCGCGCCCTCGTTCTCGCGCAGCACGCCGAGCATCCGGCGCAGCTGCGCCATCGCGTCGCGGCCCGCCTCCGAGATCGCGTCGAAGGCCGCCTCGGCACGTTCCGGCGCCGTGCGGACCGCCACCGGACCGGCCTCCGCCTGCACGATCATCAGGCTCACCGCATGGGACAGGATGTCGTGCATCTCCCTGGCGATCCGGGCCCGTTCGCGGGCCGCCGCCTGTTCTGCCTCGATCCGGCGCGTCAGCTCCAGCTGACGGGCCCGGTCCTCCACCGCGCGCAGGTACGCCTTGCGCGTCACCGTGAACCGGCCGAAGGCGTAGGCCGCCGCGAACACGAACAGGGAGAAGAGCAGCTCCCGCATGTCGTCGCCGTCGAGGCCGACCGAGACCAGCACCGCCGCCACCGTGAGCGCCGCGATCCCGAGCCGCTTCGGCGGTGAGGAGAGCTCGGCCACCGTGTAGAACGCCACGAGACCGGTGTACGGCAGCGGCTGCCCCGGCCCGTCGACGGCGAAGGTGTACAGGGCCCCGGTGGCCATCACCGCGACGAGGACCGCGACCGGAGCCCGGCGGCGGGCCACCAGCGGCAGCGCCGTCAGGGTGGTCAGCCCGTACGACGTCCACGTCGCCGCCGGCAGCTCGGGGGCGCGCGGGACGAGGAACGGCATGGTCATGGCCGCCTGCACCAGCAGGGCCACCCCGATGTCCGTCCCCCACGCCCCCCGGGCGCGCGTCCACACCTCCCGCGGATCCACTACGGCTTCCGGGCCACCGCGCCGAACTGGGCGACCAGCGGCGCTCCCGGCTCCGCGCGCCAGCGCGCGCACGACACGATGCCCGGCTCCACGAGATCGAGCCCGGTCAGGAACGTGGCGAACTCGGCGCGGCCGCGGGCGGTGATCGGCGGGGTGGCGTTCTCGTTCCAGAACCGCATCGCCGCCTCGTTGCCCTCACCGCCCAGCTCCAGCGTCGGATGGGTCAGCACCAGATGGCTGCCGGACGGCACCGCGGCCATCAGCGTCCGCACGATGTGCCGGGCCTCGTCCGTGTCCAGGACGAAGTTGAGGACGCCGAGCAGCAGGACGGCGACCGGCCTGCCCAGGTCCAGCGTCGGCTCGGCCGCCCGCAGGATCTCCTGCGGGCGGCGGGCGTCCGCCTCGACGTACGCGGTCGCGCCCTCCGGGGAGCTGGTCAGCAGCGCACGGGCGTGCGCCAGCACGATCGGGTCGTTGTCGACGTACACGACGCGGGAGCCGGGGGCGGTGTGCTGGGCGACCTCGTGGGTGTTCCCGGCGGTCGGCAGACCGGAGCCGATGTCCAGGAACTGGCCGATGCCCACGTCACCGGCCAGATGACGGACGACGCGCCCCAGGAACTCCCGGTCGGCGCGCGCGACTTCGCCGATGCTCGGGTACATGGCGGTGACCCGGTCGCCGACCTCGCGGTCCACGGGGTAGTTGTCCCGGCCGCCCAGCCAGTGGTTCCAGACCCGCGCGTTGTGGGCGACGTGAGGACGGACGCGGTCGGGAAGGGGATCGGTGCGGGCGTCGGTCACGGTTCTGCTCCTCGGGCCGGTCGGTGATGGGGGGAAGAGGGGAGGGGGAAGGGGAGAACGGGGAGAGGGCGCGGAGAGGGGGCGCCGTCCATGATGCCGGACGGTCAAGCGGGGCCGGTGGCCGAGAAGTTGGCGAGGACTCCGCGCAGGACGTCCACCCGGTTGGTGGTGATCGAGTCGACGCCCCGCCGGACGAGGCGGCGCATGACGGGGGCGGTGTCCGCCGTCCAGGCGGACACCAGCAGCCCGTCCCGGTGCAGACGGTCCGTCAGCTCGCGGTGCACCAGGCCGAACCGGTAGTTCAGCCAGCGCGGCCGCACCGCGTCGAGCAGTGCCGGGCCCGGCGGCTCGGGCGACGTCCAGGTCAGGGCGATCTCGGCGGCGGGATCGGCGGCGCGCACCCGCAGCATCGCCTCGGGACCCGCGCAGTAGTACACCCGCTCCGCGGCCCCGCACCCGTGCACCGCGGCGACGGTCCGCGCCACGGAGCCGTCGGTGGAGCCGGGCAGGTCGATCATGACGCGGTGCGTCCCGGCGGCGAGCAGCGCCTCGCGCAGCGTGGGCACACCGCCACGGGTCAGCCCGATGAGCTCGGCCCGGGTCAGCCGGTCGAGCCGCAGGTCGTGGCCCCACAACCGCTTCAGCGTGGCGTCGTGCAGCAGGACCGGCACCCCGTCGCGGGTGACCCGTACGTCGATCTCGACCGCGTCCGCCCCCTGCGCGAGGGCGGAGCGGATCGAGGGGAGCGTGTTCTCGCGGACCCGGTAGGGGTCGCCGCGGTGCGCCACGGCGGTGACTGTGGTGGCCATGGGGTCATTGTGGCCACCGGGTTCCCCGACCGGCGCGCTCCGGCCGATTCACCGGCCGGTACGCGCCGACGGGCTCATCGACCGGTACGTGCCGACGGGCTCACCGGCCGACCGGCGCGTATCACCGGGCTCATCGACCGGAGCGTTCGGGCCGGTTCACCGGGCGGCGCGCTCCAGCCAGCTCGCCGTGTACGTGTCGATCTCGGCGGCCAGCGTCCGCTTGCCGGCCGGGTCGAGGTACGAGGCCTCGACCGCGTTCTTCGCCAGCGCGGCGAGCCCGCGCTCGTCCAGGTCGAGCAGCCGGGCGGCCACCGCGTACTCGTTGTTGAGGTCGGTGCCGAACATCGGCGGGTCGTCGCTGTTGATGGTGACCAGGACACCGGCCCGCACCATCTCCCGGATCGGGTGCTGTTCGATGTCGGTCACGGCACGGGTCGCGACGTTCGAGGTCGGGCAGACCTCCAGCGGGATGCGGTGCTCGGCGAGGTGGGCCAGCAGCTTCGGGTCCTGGACGGAGCTGGTGCCGTGGCCGATGCGCTCGGCGCGCAGATGGGTCAGCGCGTCCCAGACGGTCTGCGGCCCGGTGGTCTCCCCGGCGTGCGGCACGGAGTGCAGGCCCGCGGCGATCGCGCGGTCGAAGTAGGGCTTGAACTGCGGGCGCTCCACTCCGGCCTCCGGACCGCCGAGCCCGAAGGAGACGAGCCCCTCGGGCCGCAGGTCCACGGCGAGCCGGGCGGTCTCCTCGGCGGACCGGAGCCCGGCCTCGCCGGGGATGTCGAAGCACCAGCGCAGCACGACGCCCAGCTCGGCCTCGGCTGCCTTGCGGGCGTCCTCTATCGCCTCCATGAACGCCTGCTCGGGGATGCCGCGCCGGGTCGAGGAGTACGGCGTCACCGTCAGTTCCGCGTACCGGATGTTCTGCCGCGCCATGTCGCGGGCGACCTCGAAGGTCAGCAGCCGGACGTCCTCCGGGGTGCGGACCAGGTCCACGACGGAGAGGTACACCTCGATGAAGTGCCCGAAGTCCGTGAAGGTGAAGTAGTCGGCCAGCGCCTCGGGGTCGGTGGGGACCTTGGAGTCGGGGTGGCGCGCGGCCAGCTCCGCGACGATGCGGGGGGAGGCGGACCCGACGTGGTGGACGTGCAGTTCCGCCTTGGGAAGCCCCGCGATGAAGGGGCGCAGTTCGGACATCGGACTCTCCGGGGCGTGGGACGACGGACTGCCGGGGCCGGTCGGCCGGGCAGGGGACGGGGATCATCGTAGGCCGGGTCCGCAGGTGAACAGGCGGGCCGTAGCATGACGGGACCACGATGGGGGAGGCACATGTCAGACAACACAGAGCAGCCCGAGGGCGGGGGCGCGCCGCGGGATCCGTGGGCCGCGCCCGACGGCAAGGTCCCGCTGGACAAGAAGGCTCCGCCGGCCGGCGACACCCGTCCGCCCGCCGTGCACAGTCAGCCGACGGTCACCTCGATGCCGGGCCTCGGGGACGGCCCCGCGCCGGCCGACGCGCCGCCGCCGGGGTTCGGATCGCCCGACCAGACCGGGCCGGTCCCCGGCGAGGTGCCGCCGCCCCCGGTCGGCCCCAACGGGCCGGGGCAGCAGTTCCCGCCGGCCGCGGGCCAGTACGGATACCCGGCAGCACAGCCGCAGTACGGGTATCCGGGATACCCGGGATACCCCGGATACCCCCAGGCACCGTGGGGCCCGCCGCCCGCCAACGGGATGGGCACGGCGGCCATGGTGCTCGGCATCCTGGCCGTCTGCATGTTCTGCGTCTACGGGATCCCGAGCCTGATCCTGGGCGTACTGGCCCTGATCTTCGGCATCCTGGGCCGCAAGCGGGTGCAGCGCGGTGAGGCGACCAACAGCGGCCAGGCGCTCGCCGGGATCATCATGGGGTCCATCGGCATCGCCTTCGGCGTGGCGATCATCAGCTTCTTCATCTGGCTGTTCGCCACCCACGCCGACGAGCTCGACGACAACACCGTCTACGACGACGACCCGTACGCCACGTCCCTGGTCATCGACGTCACGCGGTAGCGGCAACCGGCACCGGACCGACGGCGCACCCCTTCGCGACGGCCGTACGGGCCGGGCCCCGGCCCTTCCCGTGCGGCCGTCGCGCCGTACCGGGACCGTGCGACCCGGCGCCGTGTGCGAGGGGCGCCGCCCCCGGTGAACGTCCGGCGGTCCCGGGCCCTTCGAACCGCCCGCAGTCCCGGCCCGGCCGTCGCCCGCGGACGTCCGGCAGCCCCGGCCGTTCCCCCGCAGCGCCCCGGTGCTCTCAAGCCGCCCGCAGCCGCGTCCGGGCGTCCATCAGCGCGAATCCCAGCAGGTTCAGCCCCCGCCAGCTCGCCGGGGCGGCCGCCCGGGGGTCGTCCGCCGCCAGCCCTATGCCCCAGATCCGGTCCATCGGGCTCGCCTCGACCAGCACCCGGTCCCCGGTGTTCAGCAGGAACTCCCGCAGCTTCGGGTCGCCGCCGAACTTGTGCACGCTGCCGGCCACCACCAGCCCGTACCGCTCGCGCTCCCACACCGCGTCGTCGAAACCGCGCACCAGCCGGCCCACCTTCTTCGCCGCCGCCGGGCTCTTCGCCGCCACCGCCGCGGCCTCCGACTCCGCGTCACCGAACAGACGCGCCTTGCCCGCCATCATCCAGTGCTCGGCCGACGCGTACGTCACGCCGTCGACCGTGAAACGCGACGGCCACCACTGACTGAGGCAGCTCGCGCCGATACGGCCGTCGGGCCGCGGACGGTGTCCCCAGAAGTGCAGGTACTTCACCTTCTCCCCGCGCGCGACCCGCGCCAGAAGATCGTTCATGTGTTCCATGGCATGCGATTCTGGCATTCGCCACTGACACTCCGTACGGGGAATTCCGTACTGACGCGACACATGGTCGACAGATTCCGTTGCGTAACCAAAAGGCAACAACGGAATCACTTGTTGGGGTGGATGGCCTCTGTCAGGATCGGCACTCAAATCGAGCAGAGACTACGCCGCCCCCGCTTTTCCGGGGCATGCGGCGGAGGAGAGCGTCATGGGCAACGGCATCCAGGTGCGGGACCGCTTCGCGGACGGCGCACAGTACATCGGCGGAAAGCTGCGGTCCGGAACATCGGGGCGCCGGCACGACGTGGTGAATCCCGCGACGGGCGAGAGCGTGTACAGCTACGAGCTGGCGGGCACCGCGGACGTGGACGCCGCCGTGGCCGCCGCGCGCGAGGCGTTCCCCGGCTGGTCGGGCGCGACGCCCGCCGAGCGGGCCGAGGCGATGCACCGCTTCGCCGCCGTACTCGCCGAGCAGGCCGACGACTTCGCGTACGTGGAGTCGCTCCAGTGCGGCAAGCCGATCAAGCTCTCCACCGAGTTCGACGTGCCCGGCACCGTCGACAACACCTCCTTCTTCGCCGGCGCCGCCCGCCACCTGGAGGGCAAGTCGGCCGCCGAGTACGACGGCGACCACACCTCGTACGTACGCCGTGAGGCGATCGGTGTCATCGGCTCCATCGCCCCCTGGAACTACCCGCTCCAGATGGCCGCCTGGAAGGTCCTCCCGGCCATCGCCGCGGGCAACACCATCGTGCTGAAGCCCGCCGAGATCACCCCGCTGACCTCGTTGATGTTCGCCCAGGCGGCCACGGAGGCGGGCATCCCCGACGGCGTGATCAACATCGTCACCGGTGCGGGCAAGGAGGCCGGCGAGCACCTGGTCGGCCACCCGGACGTGGTCATGACCTCCTTCACCGGCTCCACCGCCGTCGGCAAGCGGGTCGCGGAGATCGCCACCTCCACCGTCAAGCGCCTCCACCTCGAACTCGGCGGCAAGGCCCCCTTCGTGGTCTTCGACGACGCCGACCTCGACGCCGCGGTCAACGGCGCCGTCGCCGGGGCGCTCATCAACACCGGCCAGGACTGCACCGCCGCCACCCGCGCCTACGTCCAGCGCCCGCTGTACGACGCCTTCGTGCGGGGCGTCGCCGAGCTGATGGACACCGTCCGGCTCGGCGACCCCTTCGACCCGCACACCGACCTCGGCCCGCTGATCAGCCACGCCCAGCGGGACCGGGTCGCCGGCTTCGTCGAGCGCGCCCGCGCGTACGCCACCGTCGTCACCGGCGGCGAGGCCCCCGGCGGCGAGCTGGCCGACGGCGCCTACTACCGGCCCACCCTCGTCGCCGACGCCGCCCAGGACAGCGAGATCGTCCAGTCGGAGATCTTCGGCCCGGTCCTGGTCGTGCTGCCCTTCGACAGCGACGACGAGGGCATCCGCCTCGCCAACGACACCCCGTACGGGCTCGCCGCCTCCGCCTGGAGCCGCGACCTGTACCGCGCCAACCGCGCCACCCGCGAGATCAAGGCGGGCTGCGTCTGGGTCAACGACCACATCCCGATCATCAGCGAGATGCCGCACGGCGGATACAAGGCCAGCGGCTTCGGCAAGGACATGTCCTCGTACTCCTTCGAGGAGTACACGCAGGTCAAGCACGTCATGTACGACAACACCGCGGTCGTCCGCAAGGACTGGCACCGCACGATCTTCGGGGACCGATAAACCGGCCGACCCCGGCCCCACACACCCGAAAGGGCAACGGCATGGAGCAGTACGAGCCCGAGCGCCTCTCCGCGGCCCAGATCGCCGCGATGCGACGCAGCCTGACCAACGGCCGGGGCGCCCTCACCCGCCGATCGCTGATCCGCGCGTCCGGCATGGGGGCGCTGGCGATCGGCGGGCTGGGCACACTGAGCGCCTGCGGCATCCCGCCGGCGAAGCGCTCGGAGGGCGGCGCCGCGGCGTCCGACGACCACTCGGCCCGGGAGAAGCAGGTCAACTTCTCCAACTGGACCGAGTACATGGACGTCACCGAGGACGGCAAGCACCGTCCCACGCTGGAGGCGTTCACGAAGCGCACCGGCATCAGCGTCAAGTACACCGAGGACATCAACGACAACGTCGAGTTCTTCGGCAAGATAAAACCGCAGCTCGCGGCCGGTCAGGACACCGGGCGCGACATCATCTGCGTCACCGACTGGCTGGCCGCCCGCATCGTCCGCCTCGGCTGGGCGCAGAAGCTCGACCCCTCGAACCTGCCGCACGCCTACGCCAACCTCTCGGCCCAGTTCCGCGCCCCGGACTGGGACCCGGGCCGCGCCCATTCGTACCCCTGGGCGGGCATCCCGGCCGTCATCGCCTACAACTCCAGGGCGACCGGCGGACGCAAGGTCGACTCCGTCACGCAGCTCCTCGACGACCCGAAGCTCAAGGGCCGGGTCTCCTTCCTCTCCGAGATGCGCGACACCATCGGCATGACCCTGCTCGACATGGGCAAGGACCCCGGCACCTTCACCGACGCGGACTACGACGCCGCGATCGGCCGGCTCCAGAAGGGCGTCGACAAGAACCAGATCCGCCGCTTCACCGGCAACGACTACACCGCGGACCTCGACAAGGGCGACATCGCCGCCTGCGTCGCGTGGGCCGGCGACATCATCCAGCTCCAGGCCGGCAACCCGGACATCAAGTACGCGATCCCGGCCGCGGGGTACGTCATATCCAGCGACAACCTGATGGTCCCGGTGGAGGCCCGGCACAAGACCAACGCCGAGAAGCTCATCGACTACTACTACGAGCCGTCGGTCGCCGCTCAGCTCGCCGCCTACATCAACTTCGTCTGCCCGGTCGACGGGGTCCGCGAGGAGCTGGCGAAGATCGACCGGGCGATGGCCGACAACGTCCTGATCCTCCCGGACAAGGAGATGGCGTCCCGATCGCACGCCTTCCGCTCCCTGACCAGCAAGGAAGAGACGGCGTACGAAGAGAAGTTCGCCAAGCTCATCGGCGCCTGACCCCGCGCCCCTTTCTCCCCCCGAACTCCCTCCGACACCACCGGGACCGCGATCCATGACACAGCAGCAGACCGGCGGCGACGTCCGCCTCACCGGGATCAGCAAGACGTACGGCTCCTTCACCGCCGTCCAGCCCCTCGACCTGACCGTCCCGCAGGGCACCTTCTTCGCACTGCTCGGCGCGTCCGGCTGCGGCAAGACCACCACCCTGCGGATGATCGCGGGCCTGGAGGAGGCGACCACCGGCACCATCTCGCTCGGCGACCGGGACATCACCGATCTGCCCCCCTACAAGCGGCCCGTCAACACGGTCTTCCAGAGCTACGCGCTCTTCCCGCACCTCGACATCGCCGAGAACGTCGCCTTCGGCCTGCGCCGGCGCGGCATCAAATCGGTGAAGAAACAGGTCGACGAGATGCTGGACCTCGTCCAGCTCGGCGACTTCGCCAAGCGCAAGCCGCACCAGCTCTCCGGCGGCCAGCAGCAGCGCGTCGCCGTCGCCCGCGCCCTGATCAACCACCCGCAGGTGCTCCTGCTCGACGAACCGCTCGGCGCCCTCGACCTCAAGCTGCGCCGCCAGATGCAGCTGGAGCTCAAGCGCATCCAGACCGAGGTCGGCATCACCTTCATCCACGTCACCCACGACCAGGAGGAGGCCATGACCATGGCCGACACCGTCGCGGTGATGAACGCGGGGCGGGTCGAGCAGCTCGGCGCCCCCGCCGACCTGTACGAGAACCCGCGGACGACCTTCGTCGCCAACTTCCTCGGCACCTCCAACCTCATCGAGGCCGAGGTCGTCTCCGCGGGCACCGACATCGTCGTGTCCGCGGGAGGCGGGAAGCTGCGGCTGCCCACCGACCGGTGCACCGCCCGGGCCACCGAGGGCGGCAAGCTGCTGCTCGGCGTGCGCCCCGAGAAGATCTCCCTCGCGCCCGCCGACGAGACGGACACGATCGCCGAGGGCCGCAACCGCGTCACCGGCCGGATCGTCGACTCCAGCTTCATCGGGGTCTCCACGCAGTACGTGGTGGAGAGCCCGGCCGGCAAGGAGCTCCAGGTGTACGAGCAGAACATCGACCGGCGCGCGGGACTCACCCCCGGCACCGAGGTCGTCCTGCACTGGAACCCGGCGCACACCTTCGGCCTGGACGCCGCCCAGGACATCGACGCCGGTGTGGAGACGGTGGAGGACGCGGCGTGACCGTCACCAAGGAGGCGCCACCGGCGCCCGTCACCGAACCGAAGCTCCGCAAGCCCGCCACCCGCAAGCGGCTCGTCCCCTACTGGCTGCTGCTCCCCGGCATCCTGTGGCTGCTCGTCTTCTTCGCGCTGCCGCTCGTCTACCAGGCATCGACCTCCGTGCAGACCGGCTCCCTGGAGAAGGGCTTCGAGGTCACCTGGCACTTCGCGACGTACTGGGACGCGCTGCGGGACTACTACCCGCAGTTCATCCGGTCCCTGCTGTACGCGGGCACCGCCACGATCCTGTGCCTGCTGCTCGGCTACCCGCTCGCCTACCTCATCGCGTTCAAGGCCGGCCGCTGGCGCAACCTCGTCCTGGTCCTGGTCATCGCGCCGTTCTTCACCAGTTTCCTGATCCGCACCCTCGCCTGGAAGACGATCCTCGCGGACGGCGGCACGGTCGTCGAGGTGCTCAACACCCTGCACGTCCTGGACGTCACCAGCTGGCTCGGCTGGACCGAGTCCAACCGGGTGCTGGCCACCCCGCTCGCGGTGGTCTGCGGCCTCACGTACAACTTCCTGCCGTTCATGATCCTGCCGCTCTACACCTCGCTGGAGCGGATCGACGGCAGGCTGCACGAGGCGGCCGGCGACCTGTACGCCACCCCCGCCACCACCTTCCGCAAGGTCACCCTCCCGCTCTCCATGCCGGGCGTCGTCTCCGGGACGCTGCTCACCTTCATCCCGGCCAGCGGCGACTACGTCAACGCCGAACTGCTCGGCTCCACCGACACCAAGATGGTCGGCAGCGTCATCCAGACCCAGTTCCTGCGGGTTCTGGACTATCCGACGGCCGCCGCGCTCTCCTTCATCCTCATGGCGGTCGTCCTGCTCATGGTCACCGTCTACATCCGCCGCTCCGGGACGGAGGACCTGGTCTGATGCCCGTACTGCGCTGGATCCGCCGCAACCTGGTCGTCCTCGTGGGTCTGCTGACCCTCGCGTACATGATCCTGCCGAACATCGTCGTCATGGTGTTCTCGTTCAACAAGCCGAAGGGGCGCTTCAACTACTCCTGGCAGCACTTCTCCCTGGACGCCTGGAAGGACCCCTGCGGCGTCGCCGACATGTGCGGCTCGCTCTCGCTGTCCCTCCAGATCGCCTTCTGGGCCACCGTCGGCGCGACCGCGCTCGGCACGATGATCGCCTTCGCGCTGGTCCGCTACCGCTTCCGGGCGCGCGGCGCGATCAACTCGCTGATCTTCCTGCCGATGGCGATGCCCGAGGTGGTCATGGCCGCCTCGCTGCTCACCCTCTTCCTCAACATGGGCGCACAGCTGGGCTTCTGGACGATCCTCATCGCGCACATCATGTTCTGCCTGAGCTTCGTCGTGACGGCCGTCAAGGCGCGCGTGATGTCCATGGACCCGCGGCTGGAGGAGGCCGCCCGCGACCTGTACGCCGGACCCGTGCAGACCTTCCTGCGGGTGACGCTGCCGATCGCCGCCCCCGGAATCGCCGCGGGAGCGCTGCTCGCCTTCGCGCTCTCCTTCGACGACTTCATCATCACCAACTTCAACGCGGGCTCCACCGTGACCTTCCCCATGTTCGTCTGGGGATCGGCACAGCGGGGCACCCCCGTACAGATCAACGTCATCGGAACGGCGATGTTCGTCATCGCCGTGGCGGTGGTCGTCGTCGGCCAGCTGATCGCGAACCGGCGCAAGAAAAGCACACGATAGAAAGCCCTGAAGGAGTTGGAAACCATGGCCCCAGTTGCCATGCGTACCGCTGCACAATCACTCTCCGACGCACAACCGGTGTCGTTCTGGCTGGACGACCCCGAAAAGCCCGCGGCGCTGCCGGCGCTCACCGGTGACGAGCGCTGCGACCTGCTCGTCATCGGCGGCGGCTACAGCGGACTGTGGACCGCGCTGCTCGCCAAGGAGCGCGAGCCGGAACGGGACGTCGTCCTGATCGAGGGGCACGAGGTGGGCTGGGCCGCCTCGGGCCGCAACGGCGGATTCTGCGCCGCCTCCCTCACCCACGGCCTGCCCAACGGACTGGACCGCTGGCCGGACGAGATCAAGAGGCTGGAGGAACTCGGCGAGCAGAACCTCGACGCCATCGAGGCCGCCGTCGCCCGCTACTCCATCGACTGCGAGTTCGAGCGCACCGGCGAGATCGACGTCGCCACCGAGCCCCACCAGCTCGAAGAGCTCAAGGAATGGCACCAGGAGGCCGAGAAGCTCGGCTTCACCGGTACCGAGTTCCTGGACCGGGACGCGCTGCGCGCCGAGGTCGACTCGCCGACCTTCCTGGGCGGGCTCTGGGACCGGCGGGGCGTCGCCATGCTGCACCCGGCCAAACTCGCCTGGGGTCTGAAGCGGGCCTGCCTCGGCCTGGGAGTGCGGATCTACGAGCACACCCGGGGCCTCGAACTGGCCGGGACCAACGCCGGAATGGCCGTCCGCACGCCCTACGGAAGGATCTTCGCGCACCGGGTGGCGCTCGGCACGAACATCTTCCCGTCGCTGGTCAAGCGGGTGCGCCCGTACACCGTGCCGGTCTACGACTACGCGCTGATGACCGAGCCGCTCACCGCGGACCAGCTGGCCTCCATCGGCTGGCGGAACCGGCAGGGGCTGGGCGACAGCGCCAACCAGTTCCACTACTTCCGGCTGTCGGCCGACAACCGGATCCTGTGGGGCGGCTACGACGCGATCTACCCGTACGGCGGCCGGCTCAACGCCGACCTCGACCAGCGCCCGGAGACCTTCCTCAAGCTCGCGGGCCAGTTCTTCGAGTGCTTCCCGCAGCTGGCGGGCGTCCGCTTCAGCCACGCCTGGGGCGGGGCGATCGACACCTGCTCGCGCTTCTCCGCGTTCTTCGGCACGGCCCACCGGGGCCGGGTCGCCTACGCCGCCGGGTACACCGGGCTCGGCGTCGGTGCCACCCGGTTCGGGGCCGACGTGATGCTCGACCTGCTGGCGGGCGAGCGGACCGAACGGACCGAACTGGAGATGGTCCGCAGCAAGCCGATGCCGTTCCCGCCGGAGCCCTTCGCCTGGACCGGGATCGAGCTCACCAAGCGGTCCCTGGCCAGGGCCGACCGCAACGGCGGGCACCGCAACCTCTGGCTGCGGACGATGGACCGGCTGGGGCTCGGCTTCGACAGCTGAGACCCGCCCGGCGGCCGTCGGGACACCGGGCCGGTCACTCCTCGGGGTGACCGGCCCGTTTCGTTCCGGCCGATCGTCCGAACCCGCGTAATGGACCGGGGCGATGCCTGTCTCCCGTGTGGACGCGTCGGCCACCCACGGCCGGCGCGCGGTACACGGAACGGAGGCCGGTCATGACTGGCGCGGGGGCCGAAGCAGCAGTCGAGTGGCTCGTATCGGTGGCGCCCGACCCGGATGCCTGCCGACGGGAGTGGGAGCGCGATCCGCGGGGGATCGCGTTCCTTCCCGCCGGCAGGCGCTGGGACGCGCTGATCCTTCCCGGGGAGCTGGGCCGTCCCACCCTCGACGTACTCACCCGGCTCATCGACAGGCCGGGCCCCGTGTTCGCCGATTCCGGCGAGGCCCGCATCGGTTTCCTCGTGCCGCCGGGCACCGTCGCCCACTGGGTCGGCACCGGCGTGCGGGGCGCGGGCCGGGGGACCTGGATCGTCGTTCCGTACCCCGGGCGGACGGCGGCGGGCGGGGTGCGCTGGCTGATCCCGCCGGACGGCGGGGGAACCCTCACCGACGCGACACTCCTGGAACTCGCGATGCACGAGGCGGCGGCCCGGCGGGCCGAGAGCGGGAGGGGCTGACGGAGCCGCGGACGAGGGGGAGGGACAGGAGCCGGGAAACGGGACATGTCGGCGGCGGGTACGACGGGGTACTGCCAGAGGTCTTGACAACCTGATTGGTCTGGACCATGTTGTGCCCGCCGCACTCAATTCCCCCATGCACGGAGGCCGTTGTGGAACGCACGGGACCCCCCGCCCGATTTACCGGACTTGTGGCCGCCTTCTCGGCGGCGTTGCTCGCCGCGGGCGGCCTGACCGCCCTCGCGCCGTCCGCGGCCGCCGCCGACATCGACCTGGCGCGCAACGGCGGCTTCGAGTCCGGCCTGGACGGCTGGAGCTGCACCGGCGGCAGCGGAGCCGCCGTCAGCACCCCCGCCCACAGCGGCACTTCGGCACTGAAGGCGACCCCGGCCGGCGGCGACAACGCCAAGTGCTCCCAGGTGGTGAACGTCCAGCCGGACTCCACGTACACGCTGAGCAGCTGGGTGCAGGGCTCGTACGTCTACCTCGGCGCCGAGGGCACCGGCACCACCGACGTCCGCACCTGGACCCAGTCGTCCGCCGACTGGAAGCAGCTCACCACCACCTTCAGGACCGGCCCCGCCACCAAGCAGGTCACCGTCTACACCCACGGCTGGTACGGCACCCCGGCCTACTACGCCGACGACCTCACCCTCGTCGGCCCCGGCGGCGCCCCCGTCGAACTGCCCGCCGCCCCCACCGGACTCAAGGCCGGCACGGTCACCGCGTCCTCGGTCGACCTGTCCTGGACCGGCTCCGCCGGGGCCACCGGCTACCACGTCTACCGGGGCGACACCAAGGTCCTCTCCGTCACCGGCACCTCCGCCACGGTCACCGGCCTGACCGCCTCGACCGCGTACAGCTTCCGGGTCGCCGCGACCAACTCCGCGGGCGAGTCCGCCAAGTCCGCCGCCGTGTCCGCCACCACCACGGCGGGCGGCGGGGACGGGGGCGGCGGCAAGCTGCCCACCCACGCGCTCGTCGGCTATCTGCACGCCAGCTTCGCCAACGGCTCCGGCTACACGCGCATGGCGGACGTGCCCGACTCCTGGGACGTCATCGACCTGGCCTTCGGCGAGCCCACCTCGGTCACCTCCGGCGACATCCGCTTCTCGCTCTGCCCGGTCACCGAGTGCCCGAACGTCGAGTCCGTCGCCGAGTTCAAGGCCGCCATCAAGGCCAAGCAGGCCGCGGGCAAGAAGGTCCTGATCTCCATCGGCGGCCAGAACGGCCAGGTGCAGCTCACCACCACCGCCGCCCGGGACGCCTTCGTCTCCTCCGTCGGCAAGATCATCGACGAGTACGGCCTGGACGGCCTCGACATCGACTTCGAGGGGCACTCGCTCTCGCTGAACACCGGCGACACCGACTTCCGGAACCCCACGACCCCGGTCGTCGTCAACCTGATCTCCGCGGTGAAGACCCTCAAGGCCAAGTACGGCGAGAAGTTCGTCCTCACCATGGCGCCCGAGACCTTCTTCGTGCAGCTCGGCTACCAGTACTACGGCTCGGGCCCCTGGGGCGGCCAGGACCCCCGGGCCGGCGCCTACCTGCCGGTCATCCACGCCCTGCGCGACGACCTGACCCTGCTGCACGTCCAGGACTACAACTCGGGCTCCATCATGGGCCTGGACGACCAGTACCACTCGATGGGCGGCGCGGACTTCCACATCGCCATGACCGACATGCTGCTCACCGGATTCCCGGTGGCCGGTGACCGGGCCAAGGTCTTCCCCGCGCTGCGGCCCGACCAGGTCGCCATCGGCCTGCCCGCCTCCACCCAGGCGGGCAACGGTCACACCTCGCCCGCCGAGGTCACCAAGGCGCTGAACTGCCTGACCAAGAAGACCGACTGCGGCTCGTACACCACCCACGGCACCTGGCCCCAGCTGCGCGGGCTGATGTCGTGGTCGATCAACTGGGACCGCTTCAACAACGGGGAGTTCTCGAAGAACTTCGACGCCTACTTCGGCAACTGACGCCCGCTCCGGTCGCCCGGACCCCTAGGAACCGGGCGGCCGGGGACACCCGCTCCGGCAGCCGAGCCGGAGAACGACCAGCAGCGCACCGCACAACCACCAGCTGCCCAGCACGTCCAGCGGCCAGTGGTAGCCGCGCAGCACCAGACCGATGCCCGTCGCCGTGGCCAACAAGGCAGCGGCGACGGGCATCATCCACGACCACGGCCGCCGCGCGTGCGGCGCGAGCAGCAGCGCCGCGGCCCCGTACGCCACCAGGGCCGTCGCCGCGTGCCCGGACGGGTAGTAGCCGGTGGCCTCCGTCAGCGGCCCCTGACGGGCGATCCAGTCCTTCAGTGGTACGACGAGGAGCGGCACCGCGACCATGGCCAGGACCGCGCACAGCGGCGCGCGACGCTCACCGCGCACCAGGGAGCGGACCACGGCGAGGCCCAGCACCGGGAGCGCGACCTGCATGTTGCCGAGATCGGCGAGGAACTCCGTCAGGGGGAGGGGGCCGTGCCCCACGACCGCCCGCCCGATCCGCTCGTCGAGACCGCGCAACGGGCCGTCGGCCGCGACCTGCCAGGTGGTGAGCGCGAACAGCACCACCAGGAGCGGCGCCAGGAGGAGGAGAAGGGCCGGCCGCCCGGGAACAGGGGGGGGTGGTTCCGGGGCGGCCGGTCGGATCGGTCCGCCGCGCGCCCCGGGGGGTCTGGGGCGGGCGGCCGTCCGATCGGTGAGGAGTGCCGGAACCAAAGGATCCGGCGGCGTGTCCGAGGACACGGCCGAAACGGCGCCGGGGAAGCTCCGGTCCGGCGTCGCCCGCAGTCCCCTGCGGGCGAGGTGTTTCTCTCATCTGCGCAAACCGTACGGCAGCCGATGGGGGACCGACAGCCGGAAACGTATCCCGCCATCGGCCCCGCACACCTTCTTCACAGGCCCACACGCGACGCCTGCATCCCCGGTGGGGGAGGGGCTCTCCGCCACCGGGCTCCGCACGGATCAGATGCCGGCGAAAGCCTGCTCGATGACGTCGAGCGCCTCGTTCAGCAGGTCCTCGCCGATCACCAGCGGCGGCAGGAAGCGCAGGACGTTGCCGTACGTGCCGCAGGTGAGGACCAGCACGCCCTGGGCGTGGCACGCCTTGGCGAGCTGCGCGGCGGCCTCCGGGTACGGGTCCTTCGTGCCGGACTTCACCAGCTCGATCGCGATCATCGCGCCGCGGCCGCGGATGTCACCGATGATGTCGCCGTTGTCGAGCTTCGCCTGCATCTCGGCGAGGCGGCCCTTCATGACCTCCTCGATGCGCTTGGCCTTCCCGTTCAGGTCCAGCTCGCGCATCGTCTCGATGGCGCCGAGGGCACCCGCGCAGGCGACCGGGTTGCCGCCGTAGGTGCCGCCGAGGCCACCGGCGTGGGCGGAGTCCATGATCTCGGCGCGGCCGGTCACGGCGGAGAGCGGGAGACCGCCCGCGATGCCCTTGGCGGTGGTGATCAGGTCCGGGACGATGCCCTCGTCCTCGCAGGCGAACCACTGACCGGTGCGGCAGAAGCCGGACTGGATCTCGTCGGCGACGAAGACGATGCCGTTGTCCTTGGCGAACTGGGCGATCGCCGGGAGGAAGCCCTTGGCCGGCTCGATGAAGCCGCCCTCGCCGAGCACCGGCTCGATGATGATCGCGGCGACGTTCTCCGCGCCGATCTGCTTGTTGATCTGGTCGATGGCCTGGGCGGACGCCTCGGCACCGGCGTTCTCGGCACCGGTCGGCCAGCGGTAGCCGTACGCCACCGGCACCCGGTAGACCTCGGGCGCGAACGGGCCGAAGCCCTGCTTGTACGGCATGTTCTTGGCGGTCAGCGCCATCGTGAGGTTGGTGCGGCCGTGGTAGCCGTGGTCGAAGACGACGACCGCGGTGCGCTTGGTGTGGATGCGGGCGATCTTCACCGCGTTCTCCACGGCCTCGGCGCCCGAGTTGAACAGCGCCGACTTCTTGGGGTGGTCGCCCGGCGTCAGCTCGGCGAGCTGCTCGCAGACCTCGACGTAGCCCTCGTACGGCGTGACCATGAAACAGGTGTGGGTGAAGTCGGCGAGCTGCGCGGACGCGCGGCGCACGACGGCCTCGGCGGAGGCGCCGACCGACGTCACGGCGATGCCGGAGCCGAGGTCGATCAGGCGGTTGCCGTCCACGTCCTCGATGATTCCGCCGCCCGCGCGGGCGGTGAACACCGGCAGGGTGGAGCCCACGCCCGCCGCCACCGTGTTCAGCCGGCGGGCCTGCAGCTCCACCGACTTCGGGCCGGGAATGGCGGTGACGACGCGTCGCTCCTGCGGAATTTCGGTCATGGGGGGCTCCTGGGGGGATGTTTCGGACGCTTCACCAGCAGGCTAGGGGCGAGGCACGGGGTCCGGCATGTTCCGTTCGGGAGTGGTGCCGGCGCGCCGTTGTCCGCCGCGGACATAGCGGGGGCGGCGGGGCCGGGCGCCACCCCGCCGCACGGACCGGACGAGCGGCCCGGAACATCCCGGCCGACCGCGTCCGACGGGGCGGCGCGGGGCACTAGATTGATGACTTCGGGCGCCCGCGCCCGGAGTTACCGGTCGGAGCTGGTCAGGGGACGAGGGACAGCAGATGGACACCGAGGGCACGTACGGTTCGCGCGACACCCGCTCCGGTCATCCGGTGCCGCGCCCGGCCGGCCCGCCACCGCCCGAACTGCCGCCGAGGCCCGGCCACGCCCCCGCCTCCGGCCCCTCGCTCGGCGACTGGCTCCGCACCCCGCGCGCGGCGGCCGCCCCCGGCCTGTGGCGGTTCGGCCACCGGCCCCGGCCCGAGGCCGACCCCGACCGGGTGCCCGACCGGTCCCTGATCAGCGGCGCGGTGGTGGCCCTGCTCGCCGCCCTGCTGATCTGGTCGCTCTGGCGCAACGGCTACGTGCCCCACAGCCGCATCCTGCTGGAACTGGTCACCCCCACCGACTGGTGGGGGCTCGAACGCCCCATGGCGGCCGTGACCGCGCTCTCCGCCTACAACAGCCTGGTCGCCGTCCTGGTGATCTGGGGCTTCGGCCGCCTCGGCAACTGGCGCGAGGTGTTCCGCCGCTACGCCGTCGAGCACCCCCTGCCGGGGCGGGCGCTGCGCACCGCGCTGACCGCCGCCGTGCTGATCTGGTGCTTCGTGAACGCCGACGACGTGCTGCCCTTCGACAACCTGGCACTGGGGCTGACCCCGCACTCCTGGCTCTTCAGCGGCACCGCCGAGGAGGTCGTGGCGCAGGTGGAGACCTTCACGACCGTCTTCCACCTGGTGGGGGCCGCCGTGATCCTGCTGCTGATCGGGCGGGCCGCCGACTGGCCCGGCATGGTCCGCGAGCTGCGCGGCGGCCGCCGCAGCGGCCCGGAGCCGGAGAAGACACCGGCGGAGGACCCGGCCGACTGGCCGCTGCTGCGCGCCGCGGGCCAGCAGGAGGCCGCCGATCGGCTGGCGGCGGAGCAGCGCACCGGCCGCATGAACGACGTCGACTGCGTACGCATCCGGCGCGCCTGGAGCGGAGTGGAGGCCGATCCCGCGCGGCTGCGCCCCTTCGTCGACGCCGTGCTCGGCCAGGGCGCGGCGGCCTGCCCGCACCCCTCGGGGGCCCGGGACCTGCCGGTCCGCTCCGCCACCCACGACCTGCTCACCTCGCAGGTCCGGCTCGGCCGCTACCCGGACCGCGACCGCACCCCGGCCGCCCGGCGGGGCGCGGGCGCCGCCGTCGATCCGGCGGTGCTGGGCGCCTCCCTGCTGGCCGTCGGCCCCTTCGGCGCGGGCAAGACCCGGCACCTGGTGCGCCCGGTCGTGGAGTCGCTCGCCCTCCAGGCCCTCGCCGGGAAGGCGGTGGTCGTGGCCGTCTGCGCGACCGGCACCCCGCTCGGGGCCGACGAGGGCTACGACGTGGTGATCAAGCCGGGCGACCCGTCCTCCACCCACGACCTGGACCTGTACAGCGGAACGGACGACGCCGACGAAGCCGCCGCCCTGCTCGCCGAGGCGCTCGCCGGGGACCTGCCCGACGTCGACGCGCGGCGGGCCGCCACGGCGCTGGCCCAGCTCCTCGGCCCGTACCGGGCGGTCCACGGACGCTTCCCCGCGGTCCCGGTGCTCCGCGAACTCCTGGAGGGCTCGCCCGGGGCCCTGGCGGAGCTGCGGACCCGGCTCGACGCCGACACGCACCGCTCCTACATCCGCGAACTCGACGGCCGGGCCCGGCAGACGGCCGCCCCCGGCGACCCGGGCGTCCGGCTCGCCGAGCGGCTCGCCTCCCTGGACCGGCCGGCCTTCGCCGGGTTCTTCGACCCCGGGGCCGCCACCCGCGCCTTCTCGGCGCGCACCCTCGAACACCCGCTGCGGGTCCGCGTCGACCTCCCGGAACGCGCCCATCCGGAGGCCGCCCGGCTCCTCACCCGCCTGGTGCTCGCCCAGTTCACCGCGGGCGCGGCGGCCCGCACGGACCGCTCCCTGTTCGCCTTCCTCGCCCTGGACGACGCCACCCACACCGTCACCGCCGAGTCCGTACGGGCCGTGCAGCGGCTGCGCAGCCGCAACGCCGGGGTGCTGCTCACCCTGCGCGGGCTGGACGACGTCCCCGAGGGCCTGCACACGACGCTGCTGGGCTCCTTCGGCTGCCACATGACCTTCTCCGGCGTCACCACCTGGGACGGGCGGCTCTTCGCGCAGGCGTGGGGCACCGAGTGGGTGGAGACCACCGAGGTCGCCAAGCACACGGTCTTCGCCGACCAGCCGCTCACCCGGGCCGTGCACGCCCTGCGCAAGCTCGTCACCGGCAAGGCGGTGACCACCGACGCGGTCACCGTCCGCCAGGTCGAGCGGGAACGCTGGTCGGCCTCCGAGCTGGCCCACCAGGTGCCCGCCGGGCACGCGGTCCTCTCCCTGACGACGGTCGGCAACGAGCACGCGCCCCCGCTGCTGGTGGACCTGAACGGCTGAGGGCTCGCCGGAGGCGCGGGGCCCGTCGGGCATGGTCATGGCGGATCCTGCCGCTCTGGCAGAATTGGGAGTGGTCGTTCATACGGGGCGGCGCAATCCGAGCAATCCGACATTCCGAGGTCCCGCGCTTCCCATGCCCCTCACTCTCGCCTCGCTCGCCCAGCACTCCGCGCTCAGACTCACGGTGCGCGCGGGTGCGGACCGGCTCGACGTGCCCGTCCGCTGGGCGCACGCCAGCGAGCTGGCCGACCCCGTCCCGTACATGGAGGGCGGCGAGTTCCTGCTCGTCACCGCCACCAACCTCGACGCCGAGAACCCCGAGGCGATGCGGCGCTACGTACGGCGGCTGGCCGGGGCCGGGGTCGTCGGCCTGGGCTTCGCCGTCGGCGTCAACTACGACGAGGTGCCGCAAGCCCTGATCGACGCCGCGGGGGAGGCCGGGTTCCCGCTGCTCGAAGTGCCCCGCCGCACCCCGTTCATCGCCATCGCCAAGGCCGTGTCCTCGACGATTGCCGAGGAGCAGTACCGGGCCGTGACGGCCGGGTTCGAGGTCCAGCGGGAACTGACCAGGGCCGCGATCTCGGGCGACGGGCCCGCCGAACTCCTCGGCCGTCTCGCCGCCCACCTCGACGGCTGGGCCGCGCTGTACGACGCGGCGGGCCAGGTCGTCGCCGCGGCCCCCGAATGGGCCGCCCGCCGCGCCGCCCGGATCACCCCCGACGTGGTACGCCTGCGGGACCGCCCCGCCCCGGCCAGCATGGTCGTCGGCGGCGCCGAGGACCGGGTCGAGCTCCAGTCCCTGGGCACCGGCCGCCGGGTCAGGGGAGCGCTGGCCGTCGGCACCGACGCGGCACTCGGCACCGCCGGGCGGTACGCCGTGCACTCCGCCGTCGCCCTGCTGACCCTGACCACCGCCCGCTCCCGGTCCCTCCAGGGCGCCGAGCAGCGCCTGGGCGCCGCGGTGCTGCGCATGCTGCTGGCCGGCCAGCCCGACCACGCGCGGGCGGTCGCGGGGGACCTGTACGGGGACCTCCTCGACGCCCCCTTCCGGCTGCTCATCGCGGAGGCGTCCGACCCCGCGGTCCCGGCGGCGCTCGGCGAGGCGATGGAGGCGGCGGCCTTCCGGACCGGCGAGGCCCTGCTGGCCGTCCCCGAGGGCGACCGGCTCGTCGTCCTCGCCGCGGACGGCGGCGCCGCGGTCGCGGCCTGCACCGCCCACGCGGAGGCCCAGGAGGCGCGGCCCCCCGCCGAAGGGGGCGCGGAGGAGGCCCGGGTGGTCGTGGGCCTCTCCGCACCGGCGGGCCCGATCGCCGTCTCCGCCGCGTACAAGCAGGCCGAACAGGCCCTGTCGGTGGCCCGGCGCCGGGGCAGGGCGCTGGTCGAGCACGAGGAGCTGGCGGCCGGCTCGGTGCTCCCGCTGCTCGCCGACGACGCGGTACGGGCCTTCGCCGACGGGATGCTCCGGGCCCTGCACGAACACGACGCCAAGGGGCGCGGCGACCTGGTGGCCTCGCTGCGCGCCTGGCTCGCCCATCACGGCCAGTGGGACGCGGCGGCGGTGGACCTGGGCGTGCACCGGCACACCCTGCGTTACCGGATGCGCCGGGTGGAGGAGATCCTGGGCCGCTCGCTGGACGACGCGGACGTCCGGATGGAGCTGTGGCTGGCCCTGAAGGCCACCAGCAACCCGCCGCCCGCGGAGTCGTAGCCGTACCGGAGGGCACGTACGGGCGCCCCTGGCCGGAACGGGACGTTCCGCGACCGGGGCCCCACCGCGTCCATGCCCGGACCTGCGGCATCCGCGTCCCCGGCCCCCGGCCCCCGCACCCGGAACCGCGGCATCCGCATCCGGCCCCCCGGCCCCCGCACCCGGAACTGCGGCATCCGCATCCGGCCCCGCCGCATCGGACAAAGCGGCGTGCCCCCGGCGCGCACTGCTCCACGCCGGACAAACGCCAGGCGCGCCCTCCGGCCCTACGGTGGGGACAGCACACCCCCACGACTCCGAAGGGCCGGACCTCCATGACTTCCACCCACGCCTTCTGGCTCGCCGGCCGCCAGGCCACCGGTGAGGACAGCTTCGACGTCACCAACTCCTGGGACGGCCGTCTGGTCGGCACCGTCAGCGTGCCGACCGACGCCCAGATCGAGGAGGCCGTCGCGGCCGCGCACGCCGTGCGCGAGGAGTTCGCCGCGACCCCGGCCCACGTCCGGGCCGCCGCCCTCGACCACGTCGTACGGCGCCTGGTGGAGCGCACCGAGGAGATCGCCCAGCTGATCTCCGCCGAGAACGGCAAGCCCATCAAGTGGGCCCGCGGCGAGGTCGGCCGCGCCGTCTCCGTGTTCCGGTTCGCCGCCGAGGAGGCCCGCCGCTTCAACGGCGGCGACGCCCAGCGCCTGGACACCGACGCCGGCGGCACCGGCCGCCTCGGCCTGACCCGGCGCTTCCCGCGCGGCACGGTCCTCGGCATCGCGCCGTTCAACTTCCCGCTGAACCTGAGCGCCCACAAGGTGGCCCCGGCCATCGCCGTCGGCGCCCCGATCATCCTGAAGCCCGCCCCGGCCACCCCGATCTCCTCGCTGATCCTGGGCGAGATCCTGGCCGAGACCGACCTGCCGGCCGGCTCGTGGTCCGTGCTGACGGTCCCCAACGACCGCATGCCCGCCCTGGTCCAGGACGAGCGCCTGCCCGTCATCTCCTTCACCGGCTCCGGCCCGGTCGGCTACTCGATCATGGAGTCGGTGCCGCGCAAGCACTGCACCCTGGAGCTCGGCGGCAACGCCGCCGCGGTCGTCCTCGGCGACTACGCCTCCGAGGAGGACCTGGACTGGGCCGCGACCCGCATCGCGACCTTCTCCAACTACCAGGGCGGCCAGTCCTGCATCTCGGTGCAGCGGGTCATCGTGGACGCCGCCGTCCACGACCGGCTGCTCCCGAAGATCGTCGCCGCCGTCGAGGCCCAGGTCACCGGCGACCCGTCGGACCCCGCCACCGAGGTCGGCCCGCTGGTCAGCGAGGACGCCGCCAAGCGCGTCGAGTCCTGGGTCGACGAGGCCGTGCAGGCCGGCGCCCAGCTGCTCACCGGCGGCAAGCGGGACGGCGCCACCTACGCGCCCACCGTGCTCACCGAGCTCCCGGACGGCGTCACCCTCTCCTGCGAGGAGGTCTTCGGACCGGTGCTGTCCGTGCAGAAGGTCAACGGCGAGGCCGAGGCGTTCGAGGCCGTCAACTCCTCCAAGTACGGCCTGCAGGCAGGGGTGTTCACGCACGACCTGCAGACCGCCTTCCGCGCCCACCGCGCCCTGGAGGTCGGCGGCGTGATCATCGGCGACGTTCCCTCCTACCGCGCGGACCAGATGCCGTACGGCGGTGCCAAGCAGTCCGGCGTCGGCCGCGAGGGCGTCCGCTACGCCATGGACGACTACACCTACGAGCGGGTGCTGGTCCTCACCGGCCTCGCCCTGTAGTCCACGATCGGCCGCGAGCCGATCCACCGACGTCGCCCGCGTCCGCCTGGACAGCACGCGGGCGACCACGGAACGGCCGGAGCCCACTGTGCGGGGGCTCCGGCCGTCCCGGTTCTCCACCCCGTTCCACCGCCCCGCCGCGGCCGCCACCGCGGGCGGGTCAGTGGAGTGGCGCCCGACCCGATCGGCACCCGGGCGATGGCGGGCCCACCGGGAGTCGGGTACATACGGACGAGTAGAGCGGGCCGGTGACGCCGGGCGGGCGCAGGCAAGCGCCCCGCGCGGACCGGCCCCGTCCCCCCCCACACACCCGCGAAGCGGCGAGGTGAGCTCCTCATGTCCGCACCATCCGCATCATCCTCATCGTCGGCGTCGAAGGACGCGCCCGGTGTCACCGAGCGCGAAGCGCGCCGGGTGGCCGAGGCAGCACGCGAACAGGACTGGCACCGGCCCAGTTTCGCCAAGGAACTGTTCCTCGGCCGCTTCCGGCTCGACCTGATCCACCCGCACCCGATGCCGCCCCCGGACGACGTCCGGCGCGGCGAGGCGTTCCTCGCCCGGCTGCGCGAGTTCTGCGAGACCCGGATCGACGGCGCCCGGATCGACCGCGAGGCCCGCATCCCGGACGAGGTGATCAACGGCCTCAAGGAAATCGGCGCGCTCGGGATGAAGATCGACCCGAAGTACGGCGGGCTCGGCCTGACCCAGGTGTACTACAACAAGGCCCTCGCCCTGGTCGGCTCCGCGAACCCGGCGGTCGGCGCGCTGCTCTCCGCCCACCAGTCCATCGGCGTGCCCCAGCCCCTGAAACTCTTCGGCAGCCAGGAGCAGAAGGACGCCTTCCTGCCCCGGCTGGCCCGCAGCGACATCTCGGCGTTCCTCCTCACCGAGCCGGACGTCGGCTCCGACCCGGCCCGGCTCGCCACCTCGGCCGTCCCGGACGGACCCGACCACTACGTCCTGGACGGGGTGAAGCTCTGGACGACCAACGGCGTCATCGCCGACCTGCTCGTCGTGATGGCCCGGGTACCGGAGTCGGAGGGCCACAAGGGCGGCATCACGGCCTTCGTCGTCGAGGCGGACTCCCCGGGCATCACCGTCGAGAACCGCAACGCCTTCATGGGCTTGCGCGGCCTGGAGAACGGCGTCACCCGCTTCCACCGCGTCAGGGTCCCCGCCGCGAACCGCATCGGCCCCGAGGGCGCCGGGCTCCGGATCGCCCTCACCACGCTCAACACCGGACGGCTCTCCCTGCCCGCCATGTGCGTCGGCGCCGGCAAATGGTGTCTGAAAATCGCCCGCCAGTGGGCCTCGCGGCGCGAGCAGTGGGGCAGGCCGGTCGCCCGGCACGAGGCGGTCGGCGCCAAGATCTCCTTCATCGCCGCGACCACCTTCGCACTCGAAGCGGTGGTGGACCTCTCCTCCCAGATGGCCGACGAGGACCGCAACGACATCCGCATCGAGGCGGCCCTCGCCAAGCTGTACGGCTCCGAGATGGGCTGCCTGATGGCCGACGAACTGGTCCAGATCCGGGGCGGACGCGGCTTCGAGACCGCCGACTCCCTCGCCGCCCGCGGCGAACGGGCCGTCCCCGCCGAGCAGTTGCTGCGCGACCTGCGGATCAACCGGATCTTCGAGGGCTCGACCGAGATCATGCACCTGCTGATCGCCCGGGAGGCCGTCGATGCCCACCTGAAGGTCGCCGGGGACATCATCGACCCCGACAAACCCCTCTCCGCGAAGGCGCGGGCCGGAGTGAACGCGGCCGGCTTCTACGCCCGCTGGCTCCCGGGCCTCATCACCGGACCCGGCCAACTCCCGCGCACGTACGCGGAGTTCAATCCGGCCGGCCACCCGGACCTGTCCGCCCACCTGCGCTACGTCGAACGCTCCGCCCGCAAGCTGGCGCGCGCCACCTTCTACGCCATGTCGCGCTGGCAGGGCCGGATGGAGACCAAACAGGGCTTCCTCGGCCGGATCGTCGACATCGGCGCGGAACTCTTCGCGATGAGCGCCGCGTGCGTCCGCGCCGAACTGCTGCGCTCCTCGGGCGAACACGGCCGCGAGGCGTACCGGCTGGCCGACGTGTTCTGCCACCAGTCCCGCGTCCGGACCGAGGAACTCTTCACCCGCCTGTGGTCCAACACCGACGACCTCGACCGGCGCCTGGTCGACGGCGTCCTGTCCGGCGCGTACACCTGGCTGGAGGAGGGGGTCGTCGACCCCAGCGGCGAAGGGCCCTGGATCGCCGACACCGCACCGGGGCCGAGCACCCGGGACGACGTCCGCCGCACCATCCGCTGAACCACCCGCCGTACGGGGCCCGTCCACGCACCGGACGGGCCCCGTACGGCCGTGCGCGGTGCGGCAGGATGCCGGTCGTGACCGTCATCCACCTTCCCGGTTCCAAGTCCGTCACCGCGCGCGCCCTCTTCCTGGCCGCCGCCGCGAACGGCACCAGCACCCTCGTACGGCCCCTGCGCTCGGACGACACCGAGGGCTTCGCCGAAGGGCTCACCCGCCTCGGCTACCGGATCACGCGGGAGGCGGACCGCTGGCACGTCGAGGGCCGCCCGGCCGGCCCCGCCGTCACCGACGCCGACGTCCACTGCCGCGACGGCGCCACCACGGCCCGCTTCCTGCCGACCCTCGCCGCCGCCGCGGCCCGCGGCACCTACCGCTTCGACGCCTCCGCCCAGATGCGCCGCCGCCCCCTCGCCCCGCTCACCGGGGCACTGCGCGCGCTCGGCGTCGACCTGCGCCACGGCGGGGCCGAGGGACACCACCCGCTGCGGATCGAGGCCCACGGCATCGAGGGCGGCGGGATCACCCTGGACGCGGGGGAGTCCTCGCAGTACCTCACCGCGCTGCTGATGCTCGGCCCGCTGACCCGGAACGGGCTGCGCATCACCGTCACCGACCTGGTCTCCGCCCCGTACGTCGAGATCACCCTCGCGATGATGCGCGAGTTCGGCGTCGAGGTCGTCCGGGACGGCGACGTCTTCACCGTGCCGCCCGGCGGGTACCGGGCCACCACGTACGTCGTCGAACCCGACGCCTCCACCGCCAGTTACTTCTTCGCCGCGGCGGCCCTCACCGGCCGCGAGGTCACCGTCCCCGGACTCGGCACCGACGCGCTCCAGGGCGACCTGCGGTTCGTCGACGTACTGCGCCGCATGGGCGCCGAGGTGCACGTCACCAAGGAGTCCACCACCGTCCGGTCCGACGGCAGGCTCTCGGGCGTCACGGTCAACATGCGCGACATCTCCGACACCATGCCGACCCTGGCCGCCCTCGCCCCCTTCGCCTCGGGACCGGTGCGCATCGAGGACGTGGGCAACACCCGGGTGAAGGAGTGCGACCGGCTGGAGGCCTGCGCCCAGAACCTCCGGCGCATGGACATCACGGCCGAGACCGGCCCGGACTGGATCGAGATCCGGCCGGGCACCCCCCGTCCCACCGAGATCGCCACCCACGGCGACCACCGCATCGTCATGTCGTTCGCCGTCGCCGGACTGCGGGTGCCGGGCATCACGTTCGACGACCCCGGATGCGTCCGCAAGACGTTCCCCGGGTTCCACGAGGCGTTCGCCGAGTTCGTCGGAGCCATGAACCACCGATGACCGTCCCGCGGTCCCCGGCGGGCGCCGCGGCCGAATGGCCACGAACATCCCGGTACGGGAGGACCCGTGCGGTCACCGGCCGACAAGCCCGGCCCCCGGCGACCGGGACGCACTGTCCACGCCCGCGGCGGATGCGGCAAGAATGGGGGGCATGAGCGACAGCCCTGCCCCCCTCGCCGACCCACACCTCGTCTTCGACGCAGCGGAAGGCCGCCGGGATCTCGTCATCCTCGGCTCCACCGGCTCCATCGGAACCCAGGCCATCGACCTGGTGCTGCGCAACCCCGACCGCTTCCGCGTCACCGGGCTCTCCGCCGCCGGCGGACGGGTCGCCCTCCTCGCGGAGCAGGCGCGGCAACTGCGGGTGCGCACCGTGGCCGTCGCCGTCGAGGACGCCGTACCGGCCCTCCGCGACGCGCTGCGCGAGCAGTACGGGCCGGGCGAACCGCTCCCCGAGATCCTGGCGGGACCCGAAGCCGCCGCCCAGCTCGCCGCGAGCGACTGCCACACCGTGCTCAACGGCATCACCGGATCGATCGGGCTCGCCCCCACCCTCGCCGCGCTGGAAGCCGGCCGCACCCTCGCCCTGGCCAACAAGGAATCGCTGATCGTCGGCGGCCCGCTGGTCAAGGCGCTGGCGAAGCCCGGACAGATCATCCCGGTCGACTCCGAGCACGCCGCGCTCTTCCAGGCACTGGGCGCCGGCACCCGCGCCGACGTCCGCAAGCTCGTCGTCACCGCGTCCGGCGGCCCCTTCCGCGGCCGGACCCGGGACGAACTGGCCGGCGTCACCCGCGAACAGGCCCTCGCCCACCCGACCTGGGCCATGGGACCGGTCATCACGATCAACTCCGCCACCCTCGTCAACAAGGGACTGGAGGTCATCGAGGCCCACCTCCTCTACGACATCCCGTTCGACCGGATCGAGGTCGTGGTCCACCCCCAGTCGTACGTTCACTCCATGGTGGAGTTCACCGACGGCTCCACCCTCGCCCAGGCCACGCCCCCCGACATGTGCGGCCCGATCGCCATCGGTCTCGGCTGGCCCTCCCGCATCCCGGACGCCGCCCCCGCCTTCGACTGGTCGAAGGCGTCCACCTGGGAGTTCTTCCCCCTGGACAACGAGGCCTTCCCCTCCGTGGGACTGGCCAGGCACGTCGGCACGCTCGGCGCCACCGCCCCGGCCGTCTTCAACGCCGCGAACGAGGAATGCGTCGACGCATTCCTCGCGGGACGGCTGCCGTTCAACGGAATCATGGATACGGTCACGGCGGTGGTGGCCGAACACGGCACCCCCGCCACGGGAACTTCGCTCACGGTCGCGGACGTCCTCGAAGCGGAGACCTGGGCCCGCGTCCGGGCCCGTGAACTCTCGGCGAAAGCGACAGCGGAGGCGCGCGCATGAGCATTACGACGGTCCTGTTGACGATTCTGGGCATCGCCGTCTTCGTCATCGGCCTGCTGTTCTCGATCGCGTGGCACGAACTCGGACACCTGTCGACCGCGAAGCTCTTCGGCATCCGCGTCCCCCAGTACATGGTCGGCTTCGGACCGACGATCTGGTCGCGCAAGAAGGGCGACACCGAGTACGGCATCAAGGCCATCCCGGCCGGCGGCTACATCCGCATGATCGGCATGTTCCCGCCGGGCGAGGACGGGCGCCTGGAGGCGCGGTCCACCTCGCCCTGGCGCGGCATGATCGAGGACGCCAGGTCCGCCGCCTTCGAGGAGCTCGAACCGGGCGACGAGAAGCGCCTCTTCTACACGCGCAAGCCGTGGAAGCGCGTCATCGTGATGTTCGCCGGACCGTTCATGAACCTGGTCCTCGCCGTCGCGATCTTTCTCGGCGTGGCGATGACCTTCGGCTTCCAGACCCAGACCACCGAGGTGGCGGGGGTCCAGAAGTGCGTGATCGCCCAGAGCGAGAACCGCGACACCTGCAAGAAGTCCGACCCGGTCTCGCCCGCGAAGGCGGCGGGACTGGAGGAGGGTGACAAGATCGTCGCCTTCAACGGCCAGAAGGTCGACGACTGGGACACCCTCTCCGGCAAGATCCGCGACACCATCGGCCCCGCCACCATCACCGTCCTGCGCGACGGCCAGGAGCAGACCCTCCACGCCGTGCTCAAGGAGAACGCGGTGGCGAAGAAGGACTCCAGGGGCGAGGTGATCCCCGACGAGTACGTGAAGGCCGGCTACCTCGGCTTCGCCGCCCAGACCGAGATCGTCCCGCTCTCCTTCGGCGACTCGGTCGTCCGGATGGGAGACATGATCGAGAACGGCGTCGACTCGATCATCGCCCTCCCCTCCAAGATCCCCGGCCTGTGGGACGCGGCCTTCGGCGACGGCGAGCGGGCCGCGGACTCCCCGGTCGGTGTGGTCGGCGCGGCCAGGATCGGCGGCGAGGTGATGACGCTGGACGTACCGGCGCAGAACCAGATCGCGATGATGCTGTTCCTGCTGGCCGGTTTCAACCTCTCGCTGTTCCTCTTCAACATGCTGCCCCTGCTGCCGCTGGACGGCGGGCACATCGCGGGAGCGCTCTGGGAGGCGCTGCGCCGCAACGTCGCCCGGGTCTTCCGGCGCCCCGACCCGGGCCCGTTCGACGTGGCCAAGCTGATGCCGGTCGCCTATGTCGTCGCCGGCGTCTTCATCTGCTTCACGCTGCTGGTGCTGGTCGCCGACATCGTGAACCCGGTCAAGATCTCCTGACCCACTGCCCGTTCCGTGTACGGCGGGTGACGGCCCGGCACACAGCGTGTGCCGGGCCGTTCCCTTCGCGCCGCACCTCCGGACAGGGTGTGCTCGGGGCCGCCGCCGGTGCCGTAACCTCGAAGGCCGGAGCCCGCCGATCTCGGGACCTCGATCCACACCTTGGGGATGCTCAGCGCATGACTGCGATTTCTCTCGGAATTCCGTCCGTTCCGACCAAGCTCGCCGACCGGAGGGTCAGCCGCAAGATCCAGGTCGGGTCGGTTGCGGTGGGCGGGGACGCGCCGGTGTCGGTGCAGTCGATGACCACGACGCGGACCTCGGACATCGGTGCGACGTTGCAGCAGATCGCGGAGCTGACGGCGTCGGGCTGCCAGATCGTCCGGGTCGCGTGCCCGACGCAGGACGACGCGGACGCGCTGGCGACGATCGCGAAGAAGTCGCAGATCCCGGTGATCGCGGACATCCACTTCCAGCCGAAGTACGTGTTCGCGGCGATCGACGCGGGCTGTGCGGCGGTGCGGGTGAACCCCGGGAACATCAAGCAGTTCGACGACAAGGTCAAGGAGATCGCGCGGGCCGCGGGGGAGAGCGGTACGCCGATCCGGATCGGGGTGAACGCGGG
>NZ_JBIAQQ010000027.1:0-115745 GCF_042889165.1 Streptomyces sp. NPDC002669
AACGTCCTCCAGCAAGGCGCCCAGACCGGCCAAGGCAACGGCAACGTCCTCCAACAGGGCGCCCAGACCGGCCAAGGCAACGGCAACGTCCTCCAACAGGGCGCCCAGACCGGCGGCAACGGCAACGTCCTCCAGCAAGGCGCCCAGACCGGCCAAGGCAACGGCAACGTCCTCCAGCAAGGCGCCCAGACCGGCCAAGGCAACGGCAACGTCCTCCAGCAAGGCGCCCAGACCGGCCAAGGCAACGGCAACGTCCTCCAACAGGGCGCACAGACCGGACTCGGCAGCGGTGATGTCCTCCAGCAGGGCGCACAGACGTGACTTCTGTCGTGTGCTGACCGCGCCAGACTCACCGACCGACCCCGTGGGTCCGAACCCGCCACTGTCCAGTGGCGGGTTCACCGACTCCGGCGACTACCGGGTCCGATCCTTGCCCGGGCACTTGTCGGGGCGCGACCGCTGGAGTTCGGACACCAGTCGGCACAGCCGCGGTGTGGGGCGGAGTCCCAGCTCGTCGCGGAGGTGCTGCTCGTAGCGTTCGAAGTCGCACAGCGCCTCGGACCGGTTGTCCTCCGCCAGGTGGGCGCGGATCAGCGAAGCCTGGCTGCTCTCCCGCAGCGGGTCCGCCTGCACGGCCGCGTGGGCGGCCGTCACGGCCCAGGCGAACTCCTTCAGACCGATGAAGGCCCCCGTGAGCGCTTCGAGCGCATGGAGCCGGAGCTGCCGCCACTGCTCCGCCTCCGGCAGCACCCACTCGTCGTACCAGCCGGGCAGCAGATCGGCGGACAACTGGTCGACGGCCGCCACGTCGAGGTCCAGATCCTTGACCGGGACGTGGGGATCGAGCACGCGCCGGGCCAATGACCGGGCCCCGAACAGGTCGACCGTGACCTCCCGCGCGAGGCGCAACTCGGCGGGGCAGATGTTCAGCGCCTGCTTCCCGAGGCCCTGGAGGCGGGCCAGCGCCGACCGCAGGTTCGTGTTCGCGCCCTGATCGGACGCCTCGGGCCAGAGGCTCCCCGCGACCAGGGCCCGGGGAACGGCAGCGCGGTATTGTAGCACGATAAATGCCAACAATCGCTTTGAACCGACCGGAACGGATACCGGTTCATCGCCGACCACGATGTCGAAACCGCCGAGAAGAGAAATGCTCACGGCCGGTCCGGACCTGGGGGGCGACGGAGAGAAAGCGAGATCATATGAGCTCATGGCTTTGTGATCGCGTAGGGGTCGGTCCACCCGGCGCCCGTCGACCGGCTGCGCCGCCATTGCTGGGAGCCAGCGATCTGTACACCTCCCGCAAAGCCATGCTGCTCTACCCGCCGAGAGATGTCGAATTGTTCTGATCCGGGCCGATGAGCGGCGTTTTCCGGCCCGGCGTCCGCGAATACGGTGCACCGTCCGGGCCGGCGGGCGGCGGTCGCGGCCGCCCTGCCGGGGCGGCGACGGCCCGGGGCGCGGGGCCGTGCGGGCGCGGCGGCCGGCCGGGGCGGTCCGCGCGGCACGGCCGGGGCCGACGGGCGGCAACTGCGGTGGAACGGCGGCCTGTTGGGGCATCCACGAGCGGTCCGGGGTGACCATCGCACGATTCGCTCGTTCTGTTGAACGTGCGTCCACTGCCAGAAGTACCTTCCGTAGCCGCCCCGGCCGACGGGGAGCAGGCCGGAGCGGCGCTCGTCGAGCACTATCCGCGGCTGGTCCGGCTCGGCTATCTCGTCCTGCCGCCGTCGCCGGGCAGTCACCGCCGGGTGCTGAGGGCGCACGCCCTGGCCCAGCGGTGCCTGCTGGCCGGGCACGCGGCGGGGCCCGGGGCCCCGGGTGGCGTCCCGGCGCCGCGCAGGTCCGGTGGCGCGGCGGCGGTGGACCCGGCCTACGCGGAGGCCCGCAGGCGGGTGCTGCGCGCGGCGCTGGAGGCGGGCCGGTCACGGCGCCGGTCCGTCGGCCTCCGGCTGCCCCCGCTCCTGCCGGCCGTGTGGGGGCTGCGGCTGTTCCCGCACTCGGGCGGGGCCGACGGGCTCGCCCTGGAGAGCGCCCTGACCTCGCTCTCCGGCCCCGGCCGCGCCGCCCTCGCCCTGCGCGGCCTGGAGCGGCTGGCCGATGCGGAGGTGCGGCGGGTGCTCGCCGGTGCCGGGGTGACCGACCCGCACGCGGCGCTCGCGGAGGCGGACGGCGTGCCCGGGCCGGGCGCGCTCCTCGACTCCCCCGAGTTCGACCCCTGTTCGCTCCAGGCCAGGCCGCCGGACCTGCTGCGCCGTCGGCGGCGTGTGCGGGCCGTACTGACGGCCCTCGCGGCGCTGCTGGTGTGCGGGGCGCTGCTGGGGCCGGCGGACGGGGGCTGGGGCCGTGCCGCCACGGCCGGACCGGAGCACTTCCCCGGCGACGCCGGGCAGTTGCTGGACCCCGCCGGACTGCGGCGGGTGTCCGGGACGTTCTGGCGGCGCTCGTCCCGTACCGACTTCACCTCCTGGCCCACCCGCGGCGACCGTGCCGGGGACACCGCCCTGCTGCGCCGCGCGCTCGCCGCGTGGGCCCGGCCCGGCGCCGGGGTGCACACGTCGGCGACCCCCGGCACCTCCGTCGGGCCTCCGGCGGGGCCGCCGCAACTGCTGTACGCGGGCGGGACGGACCGGGCGGTGGTGGTGCTGTTCCACGACGGGCTGCGTGTCGTGCGGTACGCGGAGTCCCGCCGCGGCGGTCCGGGCGGGGGCGTCATGCTCGACTTCGCCCGGGTGGACGGCGCGGACGCCGCCGCGGCCGATGCCGTGGTCGTGGAGCGCGCGGGCGACCGAGTCCGTTACCTCGTCGCGCCCTGGGCGTCCGGGGTCCGGGGGCGGGACCTGCTGGCGCCGGGCGGCGTGCCGCGCCCGCTGCCCCGTGCCGCGGACGGCACGGTCATCGCACCGGCCGGTCCGGCGAGCACCCGCGCCTGCCGTGCCTGGAGCGCCGTCGAGATCCGGGACGGTTCCGCGGTCCGGCTGCTGACGGACCTCGGTGAACTGGTACCCGCCCGGCTGACCTCGGGCCCGCCGGCCGCGCCGCACGACGTCTCCGGGCGGGCCGAGCGGGATGCCTGGGCGCGGACCGCCTGTCTGCTGCCCGCGCTGCGCTCGCACGGGGTGCGGTCGGTGAACTCCTGGCAGTACGCCGAGCAGCCGCTGCCCGAGGGCGGCGGTTCCGCGCGCTGGCTCTGCACCAGGGCGGAGACCTGGCGGGGCACCGGCAGCCGGGTGCTCGCCCAGTTCCAGGCCCCGTCGGCGCCGTCCGTCGCGACGGGCGGGCCGCCGGGGGCGGTCGCGGCCAGGGCCGAGGACTCGCCGGCCTGCGGGGCGCGCGATCCCCGGGTGCTGGCCGGGGTGTTGTGGAAGTCGCAGGCCGGTCACTGGTACGTACTGGCCGCGGGCAGCGGGCAGTTCACCTCGCTGGCCACGTCGGGCGGGGTGACGGGGCGGTCCCGGGGCCGGCTGCTCGCCGTGCCCGCCGGGGCCGGTGACCGGGCCCGGCTGACCGGGACGCTGGCCGACGGCAGCCGGGTGGGAGCCCTGTGACCGCGCCCCGGTCCGGCGGGACCCCGGGAGCCGGCCGGTCCGCACGCCGGGCACCGGCCGGGGTGGTGCCAGGAAAACGCCGCACACCCCTGTTCTCCCGGCTTACCCCTCAGTACATTGACGCCATGTCTAACACGCAGCCGGCGCCGGTCGCTTCGGAGCGGACGCCGCTCAAGGCCCGCAAGGTCTCCTTCGCCTGGGAGAAGACACCGCTGCACTGGGTGCCGGGCGATCCCTTCACCACGCACACCATCAACGTGCTCCACCTCCTGCTCCCCGCCGGGGAACGTTGGTTCATCCACGTGTACCGGCAGGTGCTGCCGTACATCCACGACGAGCGGCTGCGTCAGGACGTGATCGGGTTCATCGGCCAGGAGGCCGTGCACTCCCAGGCGCACGACGACGTCCTGCCCCGGCTGAAGGAGCTCGGGCTCGACCCGACGCCGTACACCGCGCAGGTCGACTGGTTCTTCGAGAAGCTGCTCGGCGACCGGACGCTGCCGCCGGGGAAGCCCCGCACGTGGTGGCTGATGGAGCGGGTGGCGCTGATCGCGGCGATCGAGCACTACACCGCCTTCCTCGGCGACTGGGTGCTGAACGCCGACGAGCTGGACCGGCGCGGCGCCGACCCGATGATGCTGGACCTGCTGCGCTGGCACGGCGCGGAGGAGGTAGAACACCGCTCGGTCGCGTTCGAGGTGTTCATGCACGTCGACGGCGGCTACCGGCGGCGGGCCCGCACCTGGGCGGCGGCGTTCAGCGCGCTGGTCTTCCTCTGGCAGCGCGGCATCCGCTTCTTCATGGAGAACGACCCGACGCTGCTGGACGGCAAGGGGTCGTTCAAGGAGTTCTACCTCAGTGGCAGGCGCGGCACCCTGCCCGCCACCGGTGATCTGCTGCGTTCCGTTCCCCGTTATCTGAGCCGCGGTTACCACCCCTCTCAGGAGGGCAGCACGGCCCAGGCCATCGCCTACCTCGCCCAGTCGCCCGCGGCCACGGCCGCCGAGGCCCGTACGACGGGAACCAGCTGACCATGCCGCTCCCCCTGCCTCGCCTGCGCACCGTCGTCCTGGTCACCGGCGCCGCGCTGCTGGCGAAGCGGGCCCTGCGCCGCCGCATCCAGGACTCCCCGCTGTGGCCCCTGCCCGCTCTGGAGGAGCCGATCTCGGGCCGCTCCGAACGGCGTTCCACGGCCGGGCGCCGGGTGCTGGTCACCGAGCGGAGCTCGCCCGCCGAGGGCGTCGTCCAACTGCGCCTGGAGGGTTCCTCGCTGCCCGCCTGGCAGCCCGGCGCACACCTCGACCTCGTGCTGCCCTCCGGCCTGGTCCGCCAGTACTCGCTGTGCGGGGACCCGGCCGAGCCCGACACGTACACCGTCGCGACGCGGCTGGTCGAGGACGGCCGGGGCGGCTCCCGCGAGGTCCACGAGCTGTTGCACGAGGGCGTGGAGGTGGAGATCCACGCCCCGCGCAACCGCTTCCCCCTCGTCGAAGCCCCCGCGTACCTCTTCGTCGTGGGCGGCATCGGCATCACCCCGGTCCTGCCGATGCTGCGGGCCCTGGCCGCCGCGGGCGCCGACTGGCGGCTGCTGTACGGCGGCCGGTCGCGCGCCTCGATGCCGTTCCTGGACGAGGTCGAGAAGCTGGGCGCGGAGGGCGGCCGGGTGACGGTCGTGCCCGAGGACGAGGCGGGCCGCCCGGACACCGCCGCGGCCCTGGCGGACACGGCACGGGGCACGGCGGTCTACTGCTGCGGCCCCGAGCCGCTGATGGACGCGGTCGCCGCCGCCCTCCCGCCCGGCCGGACCCTGCACCTGGAGCGGTTCACGGCGGCGACCCCCTCGTCGGCCGGCTCCGGCCCCTTCGAGGTCGAACTGCGTCGATCCGGCCGCACGGTGCGGGTGGCGGCGGACCAGTCGGTACTGGCGGCGGTGCGCGAGGAGGTGCCGTACGTCTCGTACTCCTGCGAACAGGGCTTCTGCGGGACGTGCCAACAGCGCGTTCTGGAGGGCGAGATCGACCACCGCGACGAGCTCCTGACGGACTCGGAACGGGACGACACGATGCTGATCTGCGTATCGCGGTGCCGGGGCGAGCGGATCGTGCTGGACCTGTAGGAGGGGCCGTGGCCATGGCCCGCCGCCCCTCCCCCGCCGGCCCACTCGGTACCCTGTCCACCATGACGACCGGGGTGCGGCGCAGGATGGGCGTCGAGGAGCGCAGACAGCAGCTGATCGGTGTCGCGCTGGAGTTGTTCAGTCACCGCGCCCCCGACGAGGTCTCGATCGACGAGATCGCGGCCGCCGCGGGCATCTCGCGGCCGCTGGTCTACCACTACTTCCCGGGGAAGCAGAGCCTGTACGAGGCGGCGCTGCGGCGGGCGGCCGACGAGTTGGCGGCGCGGTTCGTGGAGCCGCGCGAAGGCCCGCTCGGGGAGCGGCTGTTGCGGGTGATGGGGCGGTTCTTCGACTTCGTCGACGAGCACGGCCCGGGATTCTCGGCGCTGATGCGGGGCGGGCCCGCGGTGGGTTCCTCGACGGCGAACGCGATGATCGACGGGGTGCGGCAGGCCGCGTGCGAGCAGATCCTGGCCCACCTCGGGGTCGAGGAGCCTCCGGCGCGGCTGGAGCTGGTCGTGCGCTCGTGGGTGTCGCTGGCCGAGTCGACGGCCCTGATCTGGCTGGACGGGCGGCGGATTCCGCGCCGGGAGCTGGAGGTCCAGCTGGTGCACGACTTCGTGGCGCTGGCCGCGGTGAGCGCCGCGTACGACACGGAGACGGCGGGGGTCGTGCTGCGGGTGCTCGGGCAGGAGCCGGCGGACGGGCCGTTCGGGGAGCTGCTGGAGCGGCTCTCCGCCCTGGCCCCCGCCGTGCCGGCCGTTCCCCCGCAGCGCCGCCCGTGACGACCGGCTCCTGAACCAGGAGGTTCCCCGGGCCCGGCGGCCCGCGAACCGGGCCCGAGGCTCAGCCGAGCAGTTCGGCCTGGAGCGCCGCCGCCAGCCCCACCTCCGCGTTGTCCGACCGGCCCCGTTCGAAGGCGCGCTGGTAGGCGGCGTCGCCGACGGCCGCGCGGGCCTGGCGCTCGCACGCCTCGCGCACCGGCGCCAGTTCCGGGGTGCCGCGCTGCGGGTAGCCGACCATGTGCCAGTAGACCTGTCCCGTGCCGTAGACCCGGGCGGCGCGGGCGCCCGCGCCCTGGGCGGCGATCGCCGCGGCCAGGATGTCCAGGCCGAGCGCGATGCCGAAGCGGTCGCGGAGGCGGTGCTTGCCCGCGAGCATGGAGCGGGCGTGGACGGCGGACGTCTCGGCGTCGCCGCGCAGCAGGGCGATCAGGGCGAGCTGGTAGTCGACGTAGCTGCGGGTCCAGCACTCGTCCTGGGCGACGCAGACCGCCCGCAGGTTGGTGGCCGCCCGGGCCGCCTCGTCCAGCCGGCCCAGGCTGGTCAGGGCGAAGACCGTGATGAGGTGGCAGCGCAGCCGGTAGGCGGCTTCGAGCCGGGTGGCGAAGCCGGTGGCGCGCAGCACCCGGTCGATCTGGCGGAGGCTCGCCTCGGGCCGGCCGGTCATCAGGTCGATGAAGCCGCACAGGTAGGCGGCGGCGAGCACGCCCTCGTCGGTGCCGTCGCGGGTGGCCTCCCTGGTGCACTCCTGGCCCAGGCGGCGGGCGGTCGGGTAGTCGCCCTGGAGCATGACGGTCATGCCCAGCACCCACAGGACGCGGGTGCGGTGGGGGCCCTCGGACGGTCCGGTGTCCAGGGCCCGTTGCGCGTATTCGCGGGTCTGCGGCAGGTGGCCGCAGCAGCACCAGAAGAAGCCGATGCGGCCCGCCATCTCCTGGGCGGCCGGGGCGTCGTGGGCGAGCAGGTGGTCCAGGGCGGCGCACAGGTCGGCGTGCGCGTCGGCGATGCGGTGGTACCAGGTGATCTGGTCGTCGCCGGTCCAGCCCGCGTGGGCCTCGCGGGCCAGGCCCAGGAAGCAGGCGGCGTGCCGGTCGGCGGCGGCCCGTTCCTCGCCGAGTTCGGCGAGCCACATCCGGCCGTACTCGCGGATGGAGTCGAGCATCCGGTGGCGGGGGCCGTCCCGTCCGACGACGGACTTGGCGACCAGGCCGGCCAGCGCCTCGCCCACCCCGTCCGGGGTGAGCGGACCGTCGGCGCAGACCCGGCGGGCCGCGGCCTCGTCGAAGTCGCCGCGCAGCACGGTCAGCCGGGCCCAGAGCAGCCGTTCCAGCGGGGTGCACAGTTCGTGGCTCCAGCCGATGGCGGTGCGCAGGGTGCGGTGGCGCGGCGGCTTCAGCGAGGGGTCGGCGGGTACGTCGAAGCGGGTGCCGATCCGGGCGGCGACCTGCTCGACGGTGTCCTTGCCGAGGGCGCCCGCCGCGAGTTCGATGGCGAGCGGGATGCCTTCGAGGCGGCGGCAGATCTCGGTGGCCGCTGCGGCGTTGTTCGGGGTGTCGAGGGCGAGGTGGGGGGCCGCGGCGTTCGCCCGGTCCCGGAACAGGGCCAGGGCGTCGCCGGTGACGGGCAGCGGCTGCACCTCGACGGTCCGTTCGCCCCGCAGGCCCAGCGGCTGCCGGCTGGTGGCCAGCACGGTGAGGCCGGGCGAGGTGGTGAGGATCTCGCCGAGCAGGTGCGCGCAGGCGGGGCGCAGGTGCTCGCACGAGTCGAGGACCAGCAGCATCTCCTTGTCAACCAGCCATTCGCACAGCGCGTCGATGGGCATGCGCAGGGTGTGGTCGGAGAGTCCGACCGCGTCGGAGACGGTCGCGATGAGCAGTCCGTCGTCGTGGAGCGGGGAGAGGTCGGCCCACCACACGCCGTCGCGGTGTCCGGGGCCGGCCGCCGCCTGCCGGGCCGCACGGACCGCGAGCCGGGTCTTGCCGACGCCGCCGCTGCCGGTGAGCGTGGTCAGCCGGTGCGTGGCGAGGGTGTGTTCGAGCCTGGCAAGTTCCGCTTTCCGTCCGACAAAGCTCGTCGTCTCCTCGGGGATGTTGCTCGCCATGGTCACCGTCGCCAAAACAGGTGGACCGGCCGGTTCCGGCCCCTGGTTCCGGTGTGGCACGGGCGTGCGGGGACGCCCGTGCCGTACCGGAGAGGGGCCGGGACCGGCCGGGGGGTGGGAGGGCGCGCCGGGGACGCGGTGCTGCGGCATTCCCCGACGGCTGCTGCCTCCCAACTTAGCCCCGTCGGGGCTCAACTCAGGACGAACACCGCCACAGTGCGTCCCGGTACGGTGAAGGTTCCCGAATTCCCCTCATACGTGGACTTCTTGACAGTAGAATCCGCGCCCTTGGCCTGGACGGGGTGCAGGGCGTACGACTTCCCCGCCAGTTCGGCGACCTGCTGCTCCGTGGTGCCGGGAGCCGCGTTGAGGACGACCACCAGCTTCCCGAGCCGCATGGTGATCACCCCCGGGGTCTCGTCCTTCCCGGAGAGCGGGAAGGACAGGGCGGACTGCACCTGTCCGGTGGTGGCGAGGGAGAAGTCCGGCTCCGTGGTGCGGATGGTGAGCAGGTCCCGGTACGCGGCGGACGCGCCGTCGATCTGCGCGCAGCCGGGCCGCAGCGCCGGGTCGGCCAGCAGCGGCTTCCCGTAGGACCACTTGGACCGGTTGTCGGCGGCCGGGGGCAGGCCGCGGCCGAAGCCGTTGCCGTCGCGGCAGTCCCAGTGCAGGGCGTTGAACCAGTCGCCGCTGTCGTAGGAGTTGCGGTCCAGGGACTTGGAGCGCAGCAGGTCGCTGCCCGCCTGGGAGAGCGCCGGTCCCTGGGAGAGGGTGGCCGTGGCCATCGCCAGGACCTGCATGCGGGCCCGGTCGGCCGCCGAGGTGCCCGCCGGGAGCTTGAAGGCGAGCGCGTCGTACAGCGATTCGTTGTCGTGGGCGTCCGCGTAGGCGAGGGCGTCGCCGGGGGCCGCGGCGTATCCGGCGGGGGCGCCGTTGTAGTCGACCCCGGAGCCCTTGACCGTGCGGCCCGAGGAGTCGGTGAAGGTGTAGTCGGCGAGGTTGCCGGTGAGTCCGACCTTGATCAGGTCCTGGTAGTGCAGCAGCCGGGCCTTCTGTTCGGCCTTCGTGCCGTTGGCGGGCGAGGTGTTGGGGTCGGTGTAGAGGCCGCTGGCGAAGCCCTGCACGCCGGGGTCCTCGTCGAACGGGCCGCCGCCGCGCACCGCGTCGCGGGCCCGGTCGGAGAAGGTGGCGACGCCGGTGCCGGCCATGTTCTTCTGGGTGGCCTGGACGAAGCGGGCGTCGTCGGCGATCTCACCGAAGTTCCAGCCCTCCCCGTACAGGACGATCTTCTTGCCGTCGACGCCGTCCTTCGCCACGGTCAGGGCGTCGAGCGCCTTGCGCACGGCGAGGATGTTGTCCTTGGGGTGGTGGCCCATCAGGTCGAAGCGGAAGCCGTCGACCTTGTACTGCCTGGCCCAGGTGACGACCGAGTCCACGACGAGCTTGCCCATCATGGTGTTCTCGGGCGCGGTGTTGGCGCAGCAGGTGGAGGTGGCGACGGTGCCGTCCTCCAGGAGCCGCTGGTAGTAGCCGGGCACGATCCGGTCGAGGACGGACTTGTCGTCCTGGCCGGCGGCGACGGTGTGGTTGTAGACGACGTCCATGACGGTCCGCAGTCCCGCGCCGTTCAGGCCCTGCACCATCTGCCGGAACTCGACGGTGCGCCGGGTGCCGTTCGGGTCGGAGGCGTAGGAGCCCTCCGGGACGGTGTAGTGCAGCGGGTCGTAGCCCCAGTTGAACCCGTCCTTCGCGGCGCCCTTCGCCACGCACGCCTGCTGCTCCTCGGAGTCGGGGGCGTACACGGACAGGTCGCAGGCGGGCTCGTGCTGTGCGGACTTCTTCTCGGGGATGGTGCCGATGTCGAAGGCGGGCAGCAGGTGGACGTAGCTCGTGCCGGAGTCGGCGAGCTTCTTGAGGTGCTTCATCCCGTCGGAGCGGGTGTCGGTGAAGGCGAGGTACTCGCCGGGGTGCTTCGAGGTGCGGTCCGCGATCGAGAAGTCGCGGATGTGCAGTTCCTGGATCTGGGCGTCGCGCAGCGGGGTGGCGGCGGGCTTCCGCAGCCCGGTCCAGCCCTTCGGGGCGAGCTTCGGGTCGTCGAGGTCGACGACGAGGCTGCGCGCGGAGTCGGTGGTCAGCGCGGTGGAGTAGGGGTCGGTGACCTTGTTGGTGACGAACTTCTGGACGGTGGGCGCCCAGACGTCCACCAGGTAGCGGTAGGACTTGCCGGTCCAGCCCTTCGTGCCGGTGACCGACCAGACGCCGGTGCGGTCGTCGCGGCGCATCGGCAGGGTGCGGCCGTCGAGTTCGAGGGCGACGGTGCGGGCGGTGGGGGCCCACACGGACAGGGTGGGGCGGCCCTTGCGGTCGAAGACCGGGCCGAGTGCGGCGTCGGCCGCGTTCTTCCCGTACAGGTCGTCGAGGATCCCGGCGGTCTGCACCCCGGTGGCGGCGAGCAGGGCGCCGTTGGCGGCGCGCTGGGTGGCGATCAGCTGGCCGCGCAGCGCCTCGCGGACGCGCCGCCGGTCCCGGGCGTCGACGGTGAACGCCGGGTAGTCCTTGAGGTGCGGGTACTTCGCCTTCTGCGCGTCGGTGAGCGCGGACGGGGTGAGCCGCAGCCACTGCCCCTCGTCGGTCAGCGCCCCGTCGGCGACGGAGACGGCGCCGTCCTCGGCGTGCACGAGCTGCTGGCTGGTGGCGCCGGTGGCCTTGACCTTCCACACGACGGTGTCGGCGTCGATCCACTGCGCCTCGGCCTTGGAGAGGTCGGGCGTGGGGACGCCGCCGGCCTGCGGCAGCAGGTAGCCGGGGGTGGCGCCGAGCAGCCAGACCTCGTGGCCGTGGGTGGCGAGGTCGAGGGACTGGTCGCCGGGGAGGTCCTTCTCGTCGCCCTTGTGCAGGATGTAGCTGAGCGAGGTGGCGCCCTCGGCGAGCGGGACCTCGAAGGTGGCGCCGGAGGCGTCCTGCTTCACCGGCAGGAGCGGCTTGGCCCAGTCGGTGGGGTTCTTCGCGCCGGTCCAGGTGTGCAGTCCCCAGCCGTCGTAGTCGCCGTCGGCCCGGTAGTAGTGCAGGACGGCCTTGGTGGTGTCCTGCGGCGGGTAGGCGCCGTCGGGGGCCTTGTCGGCCTGGCCCTCCCCGCCCTGTTCGATCCAGACCTCTCCGGTCCTGGAGAGTTCGACGGTGCGCTGCGGCCCGTCGGCGGTGCCGTCCTTCTCGACGGTGTACGGGAGGGTGGACGCGCCCTCTTCGAGCTTGATCCAGGCGAACGCGCCGTAGGCGTCGCGCCCGGTGAACTCGGCCGCGGTGTCGCCGGAGCGGAGCTTCCAGCCGGCGTAGTCGCCGTCGGCGCGCTTGTAGTGGACGACGGCGTGGTCGCGTTCGACGGCCACGGGCTTCGGCTCGGGGGGCGCCTCTCCGGCGGTGCTGGAGGCCAGGGCGCTCGCGGTGCGTCCGGTGCGGTCGACGACGACCGCCTTGTAGCGCAGCGGCGTGCCGGCCCTCACCTTGTCGTCGAGGTGCTGGGTGACCTTGTAGGGGGCGTGGTCGGCGGAGCCGAGCGTGACCCACTTGCCGTTGCCGGTCTGCGCGGCGAACACGACGCGGTTGAGCTGTCCGCCGTCCACGTCGGCGGAGAGTTCGACGGTGCCGGTGGCTCCGGCGGCCGGGGCCTTCAGGGTGATCGAGGGCGCGGTGGCCGGGTCGCCCATCGCCTTCCGCGCGCGCAGCACGACGCTGGACAGGGCGGGCACGGTGACGGTGATCTTCTTGTCGGCGCCGCTGCGGACGGTGCCCGAACCGCCGTACAGGGTGCGGAAGTCCGTGTTCGCCATGCCGGTGGGCAGTTCGACGGTGCGCGGGGCGGTGCCGTTGTTGGCGGCGACGAGGTACTCGTACGGCTTGTGGGGGTCCGTTCGGGAGAAGGCGTACACGGAGCCCTCGGCGTACCGCTCGGTCTGGACGCCGTCGCGCAGGGCCGGGTGCTCGCGGGTGAGTCCGGAGAGCGCGGCGATGTTCCGGTACAGCGGGTGCTTCGGGTCGTACGCGTCGGTGGCGTGGGTGCGGTCGGTGCCCAGTTCGTCGTCGTCGAGGTAGTCGGCGGTCTTCGAGGCGAACATGGTCTGCCGGGCGTCCTTGTCGCCGCCCGCGCCGGTGAAGCCCTGTTCGTCGCCGTAGTAGACGACGGGGTTGCCCCGACCGAGGAACATCAGTTCGTTGGCGAGGCGGGCCCGGTCGAGGAGTTCGGCGTCGTCGGCCTTCGGGTTGTCCTGCTTCAGGAACGTCCCGATGCGGCCCATGTCGTGGTTGCCGAGGAAGGTCACCTGCTCGTAGGCGTTGGCCTTGTCGGTGGTGTACCGGTAGTCGTCGCCGAGGACGGCGGCGAGCTTCGAGGCCGGGGCGCCCTGCGAGGCGTACTGGCGTGCCGCTTCCTGGAACGGGAAGTCGAGCGTGGCGTCGAGCCGGCCCCGGGTGACGTAGGGCGAGGTGACGGCGGTGTCGGAGGAGTAGACCTCGCCGAACATGAAGAAGTCGTCCCGGCCCCGCTTTGCCGCGTAGGTGTCCAGGGCGGTGGCCCACTGGGTCCAGAAGTCCAGGTCGACGTGTTTGACGGTGTCGATGCGGAAGCCGTCGATGTCGAAGTCGCGGACCCACTTCTCGTAGATCTTCTCCATGCCGGAGACGACCTCGGGGCGTTCGGTCCACAGGTCGTCGAGGCCGGAGAAGTCGCCGTACGTGGTGGACTCGCCGGCGTAGGTGGAGTCGCCCCGGTTGTGGTACATCGTCGGGTCGTTGAGCCAGGCGGGAACCTTCCGCCCGGTGTTCTTCGGGGTGTACGGGAACGAGTCCGCGTCCACCTTCGCCATGCCCTCGGCGTCGTCGAAGGGGCGGCCGTCCCGGTCCAGGTACGGGTAGGCGCCCTTGGGGCGGTAGCCGTATGCCTTCTCGGCGTAGTCGACGGTGTCGGCGGTGTGGTTGGTGATGACGTCGAAGAAGACCTTCATGCCCTTGGCGTGGGCCTTGTCTATCAGCTTCGACAGGTCGGCGTTGGTGCCGAAGTGCGGGTCGACCTGGGTGAAGTCGGTGATCCAGTAGCCGTGGTAGCCGGCCGAGGCGTCCTTGCCGGTGCCCTGGACGGGGCGGTTCTTGAAGATCGGGGCGAGCCAGATGGCGGTGGTGCCCAGGCCCTTGATGTAGTCGAGCCGGTCGGTCAGGCCCTTGAGGTCGCCGCCCTGGTAGAAGCCCTTGTCCGTGGGGTCGTAGCCGGTGTCCAGGCGCGAGCCGGTGAGCCCGCCGCGGTTGTTGGACGCGTCGCCGTCGGCGAACCGGTCGGGCAGGACGAAGTAGAACTGCTCGCGCGTCAGGTCGTGGCGGGCCGGTTCCCCGGCGAGTCTCGCGTCCGAGGGCGGGGAGGGGGGTCCGGGCGCGGCGGACGCGGAGGCCGCCGGCACGACGGGCAGCAGTGCCGCGCACAGCGCGGCGACGGCTCCCCGTCTCAGAGCCTGTCGGGTGGTTCGGGACACGGGAGGGTTCTCCTCGGGCTTTCAGGGGTGGGTGGTTCGGCGGTACGGGCCGGGGCCGTGTGTCTCGTGGCCCCGGCCCGTACCGGTCGGTGGGATGAGGGGGTGTCAGCCGCGCCAGACGTCGGCGGTCAGGGCGACGCTGCCGGAGGCGGGCACGGTGGCCGTGCGGTTGGCGCCGCTCTCCCAGGTGACGTTGCCGTTCGCGTCCTTGCGGACGTACTTGTACTCGAACGCCGTTCCGGCGGGCAGGGCGACGTCGAGCTTCCAGACGGGGTACGTCGCCGGGTCGAGCTTGGGCGCGGAGGCGGGGTTCCAGTTGCCGAGGGCGGGCTGGTTGCCGGTCACGTAGATGTTCTGGCCGGGCTGGGTGGTGGCGGTGACGCCGAAGGACGCCCCGGTCCGTCCGGTGCCGCCACCGTTGTCACCGCCCCCGTTGTCGCCGCCGCCGGTGCAGGTGCGGGCGCCGGCGTGCAGGGCGAGGGCGGTGTTCGCGCCGAGGGTGGCGGTGAACTGTCCGGAGCCGTTCACCGTGACGCCCTTGCCGGACTGGACGTCGCAGTAGTCGCCGGCGGGCAGCGAGGTCTGGAAGGTGCGGGTCAGCGCGGAGCCCTCGTGGTTGATCGCCACGTACGCCTTGGTGCCGCGGCCGAAGGCGATCCGGTCGCCGCCGTCGTCCCACCAGTCCGTGACGGCCTGGCCGCGCGCGGCGTTGCGGAAGCCGACCATGGAGGAGATCTCGCGCCAGGCGTGCTGGCACTTCCAGCCGTCGCTGTAACAGGCGTTCACGGTGCCGCCGTTGGGCGGGCCCGCGTCCTTGTCGGACCACTCGTAGCCGGAGTGGACGTCGGGCGAGCCGTACGGCCAGGCCAGCATGAAGACGTTGGCGAGGGTGTAGTTGGCGCCGTCCTTGTAGTTCAGGGTGTCGCCGCCGCGCTCGGTGTCGTGGTTGTCGACGAAGACCGCCGACTTGCCCGACTCCATGAAGCCCCAGCCCTCGCCGAAGTTCTTCAGGTGGGCGAGGTTCTCGTTGTTGAAGACCTGCTTGAGGCTGCGGGCGTAGCGGAACTCCTGGACGTCCCCGGTGCCGAGGTACTCGGAGGGCGAGACGGCCTCGCCCGCGCCGTATATCGCCTCCTGCTTCCAGTAGACGTTCGGGTCGGCCAGCCGCGACTTGATGTTCGCCAGGTCGGCGGCGGGCATGTGCTTGGCGGCGTCGATGCGGAAGCCGTCCACGCCCAGGGAGCGCAGGTCGTCGAGGTAGGCGGCGATCCGGCCGCGGACGTGGTCCTCGCCGGTGTCCAGGTCGGCCAGGCCGACGAGTTCGCAGTTCTGGACGTTGGCCCGGTCGCCGTAGTTGCCGATCTGCGACTGGCAGTCGTTCATGTCGCTGACCGAGTACAGGCCCGGGTAGTCGTACTTGGTGTACGAGGAGCCGCCGGTGCCGGTGCCGGAGCCGGCCGACATGTGGTTGATGACCGAGTCGGCGATGACCTTGACGCCCGCGCCGTGGCAGGTGTTCACCATGTTCGCGAAGGACGCGCGGTCGCCGAGCCGCCCGGCGATCCGGTAGCTGACCGGCTGGTACGAGGTCCACCACTGACTGCCCTGGATGTGTTCCTGGGGCGGCGAGACCTGGACGTAGCCGTAGCCGGCCGGGCCGAGGGTGTCGGTGCACGCCTTGGTGACGGAGTCGAACTTCCACTCGAAGAGAACGGCGGTGACGTCCTTGTCGCCCGGGGTGGCCGCCTGGGCGTTCGTGGTGGGGATCACGAGAGCGGCGGCGCCTGCGGACAGGGCGAGCGCTGCGAACAGTGCTCTGCGTGCCATCTTTCCTCCTGCTGTGGGGGGAAATGCGGGTGACGGTGCAGCCTCACGTGGCAACGCGCCCTGCCCTCAAGGCTCTGAATGTTCTTGCTGCAAGAATGCAAACCTTGCCGCGACGCAGACCGTACGAGCCCACTCGCCCCCGGTCAACCCTTTGGACACCGTCCGATCACATCCAGGAAATACAGCAGTTTTCTTCCTGCAAGGACTTACGCAAGACATTGCAGCGCTGTTACATTTCCCCCAGCTCCGGTCCGGCCGGTCGGGGGCTCCGGCGATCCCGGGGCCCCACGCGCCCGGCCGGCCGGATCGGTCAGGGCCAAGAGAGGCACCCGGAGTCGCACTCCCCGCCGGCCCAATCCTGGGCCGACTCCTGGTGCCTCTTCTCGGCCCGCGGGCCGCTCCGCCGTCCGCGGGCCGCCGACGGCCCCGCGCCTCGCGGCCCGTGCCCCGAGGGCCTCGGGTCCCGCCGTCCGGTCCGCCCGCGACGGCGGTCCCGTCCCGTGTACCGGAGCCGGGCGCTCAGGCGTCCCGGACCGCCGCGGTCGACCCGCGCACCACCAGCTCCGGCTGGAACACGTACTCCGTGCGCTGCACCGGGCTGCCCCCTATCTCCTCCAGCAGGGCCCCCACCGCCGCCGCGGCCATCGCCTGCACGGGCTGGCGCACCGTCGTCAGCGGCGGGTCGGTGAACGCGATCAGCTGCGAGTCGTCGAAGCCCACCACCGACACGTCGCGCGGCACGTGGAGCCCGCGCGCCCGGGCCGCGCGCACCACGCCCAGCGCCATCAGGTCGCTGCCGCAGACGATGCCCGTGCATCCCCGGTCGAGCAGCGCCCCGGCCGCGACCTGGCCGCCCTCGACGCTGAACAGCGTCGGGCAGACCAGGAGTTCGGCCTCCGCGCAGTCCATGCCCAGCAGCTTCACGGCGGCCTCGACGAAGCCCTCGCGCTTGCGGCGGGAGGGCACGTAGCGCTGCGGGCCGATCGCCAGCCCGACCCTGCTGTGGCCGAGGTCGGCGAGGTGCCCGACGGCCATCCGCACGGCGGCGGCGTCGTCGGGCGAGACGAACGGCGCGCTGATCCGCTCGTTGTAGCCGTTGATCAGGACGAACGGTACGCCGCGCTCGGTGAGCGCGGCGTACCTGGCCGGGTCGGCCGACAGATCGGCGTGCAGCCCGGAGAGGAAGACGATCCCGCCGACCCCGCGCTCGACGAGCTGCTCGACGAGTTCGTCCTCGGTGGCTCCGCCGGGCAGCTGGGTGCAGAGCACCGGGGTGTAGCCGTGCCCGGCCAGTACCTGCTCGACGGACTGCGCGAACGCCGGGAAGATCGGGTTGATCAGCTCGGGCGTCACCAGTCCGATCAGCCCGGCGCTGCGCTGCCGCAGCCGTACCGGACGTTCGTAGCCCAGGATGTCCAGCGCCGCGAGCACCCGCTGCCGGGTGGTCTCCGAGACGCCCGGTTTCCCGTTCAGCACCCGGCTGACGGTCGCCTCGCTGACCGCTGCCTGGCCGGCGATGTCCGAGAGCCTCGGCGCACCGCCGGCCGCGGGGCCGCTTCTGGGCAGGGGGACCGTCACACCGTCCACCACACCGTGGTGTCCGCGGGCAGCTCGGCCTCGTCGCCGTCGATGACGACCGGGGCGCTGGACAGCAGGACGGTGCCGCGCACCGGGACGCGCACCGGGCGGTCCGTCGTGTTGACGGTGCAGACGAAACCGGGGCGGGCGAGGACCAGCACACCCTCGGGGGCCGCCTCCCACTCCACCGAGGTTCCGGCGCCGAGCCCGGGGTGCTCCCGGCGGGCGGCGATCGCGGCCCGGTACAGCTCCAGCGTGGAGCCGGGCACGCCGGTCTGCGCCTCGACGCTCAGCTCGCCCCAGCCGTCGGGCTGGGGCAGCCAGCTGCCGCCGTCGCCGAAGCCGTACGAACTGCCGCCGCGGGTCCACGGGATCGGCACCCGGCAGCCGTCGCGGAAGCCGTCCTGGCCCTCGGCCCGGAAGAACGACGGGTCCTGGCGGACCTCGTCGGGCAGGTCGGTGACGTCGGGCAGGCCGAGTTCCTCGCCCTGGTAGATGTAGGCGGAGCCGGGCAGGGCCAGCATCAGCAGGGTGGCGGCGCGGGCCCGGCGCAGGCCCAGCTCGCGGTCGCCGGGGGTGCGGATCTGGGTGCCGAGGCCGGGCGGGTTGGCGAACCGGGTGGCGTGCCGGGTCACGTCGTGGTTGGAGAGCACCCAGGTGGTGGGGGCGCCGACCGGGCGCATCGCGTCGAGCGAGGAGTCGATGACCTTGCGGAGCTCGGCGGCGTCCCAGGCGGTGGAGAGGTACTGGAAGTTGAACGCCTGGTGCATCTCGTCGGGGCGCACGTAGTTGGCGGTGCGCTCGACGGTGGGGGTCCACGCCTCGGCGACCAGGATCCTGGCGCCGGGGTACTCGTCGAGGATGGTGCGCCAGGAGCGGTAGATCTCGTGCACCCCGTCCTGGTCGAAGAACGGCATGACGTCGTTGCCGAGCAGCCTGAGCTGATCGCGGCTGCCGAGGTCGGGCAGGCCCTCGGCCTTGACCAGGCCGTGGGCGACGTCGACCCGGAAGCCGTCGACGCCCATGTCGAGCCAGAAGCGCAGGATGGAGCGGAACTCGTCGGCGACGGCCGGGTGCTCCCAGTTGAAGTCGGGCTGCTCGGGCGCGAAGAGGTGGAGGTACCAGTCGCCGGGAGTGCCGTCCGGGTCGGTGGTCCGGGTCCAGGCGGGTCCGCCGAAGACGGACTCCCAGTCGTTGGGCGGCAGTTCGCCGTTCTCGCCCTTGCCGGGACGGAAGTGGTAGCGCTCGCGCAGGGCGGAGCCGGGGCCCTCGGCGAGGGCGCGCCGGAACCACTCGTGCCGGTCCGAGGAGTGGTTGGGCACCAGGTCCACGATGATCCGCAGGCCCAGTTCGTGGGCGTCCCGGATCAGCCCGTCGGCGTCCATCAGGGTGCCGAACATCGGGTCGATGTCACGGTAGTCGGCGACGTCGTAGCCCGCGTCGGCCTGCGGGGACGCGTAGAACGGGCTGAGCCAGACCGCGTCCACACCGAGGTCCTCGAGGTACGGGAGTCTGGCCCGGACGCCGGCGAGATCGCCCATGCCGTCGCCGTTGCCGTCGGCGAAGCTCCGTGGGTAGACCTGGTAGATCACCGCGTCCTGCCACCAGCCGGTCTGGTGGGCCGGAGCGTCGGCGGACGTGCCGGTGGAGGGGGCAGCGAGGTGCTGGGTCATGTCGTCCCTGGGGTGTCTGGGTGGGGAGCGGCGCCGGGGTCCGGGGTCGGACCCCGGCGGCCGCCGTGACTTGGTGCGTGCGGGGCGTACGGGCTTGCCGGGTGGGGTCAGCCCTTGACGGCTCCGGCGGACATGCCGGTGACCAGGTGGCGCTGGGCGAAGAGGAAGACGAGGGCCGCGGGTATCGCGATCAGCACGGACGCCGCGGTCATGGGGCCCCACTGGGCTCCGTACTGGTTGACGAACTTCTGCAGTCCGCCGGCGAGCGTCAGGTTCTCGTCGCCGACCATGAAGGCGGAGGCGTACGCCACCTCGCCCCAGGCGGTGATGAAGGAGTAGAAGGCGGTGACCGCGAGGCCGGGCTTGGCGAGCGGCAGGATCAGCCGCCAGAACGTGCCGAACGGGGTCAGGCCGTCGACCTGTCCGGACTCGTCGATCTCGCGCGGGATGGTGTCGAAGAAGCCCTTCATCATCCAGGCGCAGAACGGCACCGAGATGGTGAGGTAGGTGATGACGAGGCCGGCGGGCTGGTTGATCAGGCCCATGGTCGACATGATGTTGTAGATCGGCACGATGAGGACGGCGACCGGGAACATCTGGGTGACCAGCAGGGTCCACATCAGCCCGCGCTTGCCGGGGAAGCGGAAGCGGCTGACGGCGTAGCCGGTGGTCGCGGAGACGAAGACGCCGAGGACGGTGGTGAGTCCCGCGATGACCACGGAGTTGCCGAACCAGGTCAGGAACTCGGTGTCCCGGATCAGGTTCGTGTAGTTCTCGAACGTCGTCTCTTTGAAGAAGTCGGTCGTCGTGGCGTACTTCGCCGGCTTCAGCGAGGTCAGCAGGACCCAGAGCACGGGGAAGACCGCGATGACGGACGCGGCGATCAGCGTGAGGTGCAGGGCCACGGAGGCGGCGGGCGAACGCTCCCCGCGGCGCCGGGGCCTGCGGGCGGAGTGCCGGGCCGTGGTGGTCGGTGCGGCGGTGGTGGTCGGTGCGGCGGTGGTCACCAGTTGTCTCCCTGCGTGCGGAGCACTCGCCGGTAGACCACGGCGAAGAGCATCAGGAGGACGAGGATCAGCACGCCCCAGGTGGAGGACTGCGCGAAGTCGCGCGGGCTGATCTCGAAGGAGAACTTGTACGCCTGGGTCACCAGGATCTGGGTGGACTCGCCCGGCCCTCCCCTGGTCAGCAGGAAGATCACCGGGAACATGTTGAACGTCCAGATGGTGGAGAGCAGGGTCACCGTGGCGGAGACCGGGCGCAGACCGGGCAGGGTGACGTGGCGGAAGCGCTGCCACGCGGTCGCGCCGTCCATCTCGGCGGCCTCGTACTGCTCGGTGGGTATGGACTGCAGGCCGCCCAGCAGGGCCACCATGATGAAGGGGACGCCGAGCCAGACGTTGACGGCGATGACGGAGAACTTGGCCCAGGTGGGGTCGTTCAGCCACGGGATGCCGTCGATCCCGGCGCCGCCGAGGATCTTGTTGAGCAGGCCGCGCTCCTCGTTGTAGAGGAAGCGCCAGGCGAAGACGGAGACGAAGCCGGGGATCGCCCAGGGCAGGATCAGGGCCATCCGGTAGGCGGAGCGGCCGGCGATCTTGCGGTTGAGGATGTTGGCGAGGGCCATGCCCAGGCAGAAGGTGATGCCCACGCAGGAGACCGTCCACACCAGCGTCCAGCCGAGCGTGCCGAGGAACTGGTCACCGGTCAGGGCGTCGGCGTAGTTGTCCAGCCCCACGAACTCGTAGGTGGCGGGCAACTCGTTGACACCGATGGACCGGGCGACGTTGCGTTCGTTGGCGTCGGTCAGCGACAGCCAGATACCGCGACCCAGGGGGTAGCCGATGATCACGCCGATGACGACGACGACCGGGGCGACCATGGTCCAGGCGTACCAGTGGACCGACAGGGCCCGCCGGAGCCTGCTCGGCGGCGGCGGAGGGGTGCCAGTACCGCGGCCCCGGCCGCGGGCGACGTCGTCGCCCGCGGCCTTCGCCACCGACTGGCCGGTGTGGACAGCCATCAGTCGGCCTGCCTTCCTGGGTTACTTCCAGCCCTTGAGGAGCTTGCGGTAGGAGTCACCGGTCGCCTTGGCGGCCTTCTCCGGCGTGGTCTGGCCGGTGAGGACCTTGGTGTACTCGGTGTTCAGCGGGGCGAAGAGGCTGCCGGTCTCCGGGATCCAGGGACGCTCGACGGCGGTCTCCACGACCGGCTTGAAGAACTGGACGATGTCGCTGTCCACGGCCTGCTGCCTGCCGTACGCGGAGGTGCGGGTCGGGAGCAGGTTCAGCTCGCCGGCGACCTGCGCCTGGGCCTCGACCGAGGTCATGTACTCGACGAAGGCGTAGGAGGCGTCCAGGTTCTTGGAGCCCGCGTAGACGGCCAGGTTGTGACCGCCCTGGGGGGCACCCTGCGCGGCGGAGCCGGCCGGGACCGGGGCGATGCCCAGGTTCGCCTTGTCGGTGAACTGCTTGCCGGTCAGCGTGTCGGTCACGGCCCAGGGGCCGTTGATCATCATCGCGACGTCGCCGTTCTTGAACGACTGCATCATGTTCTCCCAGCCGTCCGTGGCGTCCGTCTTGGCCGTCCCGGAGTCGACGAGGTCCTTCACGACGCCGAACGCCTTGACGCCCGCCTCGTTGTCGACGGTGATCGCCTTGTCGGCCGGGGCGACCAGGTCGCCGCCCTCGCCGTACAGGAAGGACAGGAAGTAGTACGAGTCGTCGCCGCGCAGGTAGAGACCGGTCTTGCCGGTCTTGTCCTTGATCTTCTTGGCGACGGACTTCAGGTCGGCGATGTTCGCGGGCGGCTCGACGCCGGCGTCCTTGAACATCTTCTTGTTGTAGAAGATGCCCATGGAGTCGATGACCTGCGGCACCGCGTACGTCTTGCCCTTGTACTTGGTGGACGCGGCGGCCTGCTTCAGGAAGTCGTCCGGGTTCTTCAGCGCGACGGTGCCGTCGAGCGGGGCCAGGTAGCCGAGGTCGGCGAACTCGGGGGTCCAGGCGACCTCGGAACGGATGACGTCCGGGGCGCCGGAGCCGGCCTGCGCCGCGTTCTTGAACTTGTTCTGCGCGTCACCGAACGGAACGTTGACGTACTTCACGTCAACCTTCGGGTGCTTCTTCTCGAAGCCCTCGGCGAGCTTCTTGAAGACCTTGTCCTCACTGCCGACGTTCGAGGTGTCCCACCACGTCACAGTGCCGGAGAGCTCGCCCGAGCTCTTCGTGCCGCCGGACTCGTCGTCGCTGCCGCAGGCGGTCGCCGCGAGCGCCAGGGCCGCGACCAGGGCGGTGGCCGTTATGCCACGTCGCATCTGAACTCCTTCAACTGCCGTACCGCTCCGTCGCGGCGCCGGGTCGACGAGAACGTAACAAGGATGAAAGAACGCCGAAAGAGTTTGCGGAAGATTTCTGCAAGCCTCGACGATCGTTACATTCGCGTGTCCTCACGGTTGCCGTCAAGACCCTTGACTGCGGCAGTCCGATCCTGGCATCCCCTGGCCACGGGCCACTGGATCGCGGTGTGACGATCCGATCACCGGCTGCAAAACGGGGCTGCAAGGTCTTGCAACGCGTTGCCGGGGGTGCCGCCCGGCCCGTGGCACGGACGCGGCGCTCCGGCCGACCCGACGCACGGGCCCCGGGGCGCCGGAGGGGCGCGACCGCCCGTTCCATGGCCCTGGTGGGCAATCCGACACGCGCCCGGTACAGTCCACTTCCATGACCGCACGGCTTGCCGATATCGCAACTCAGGCGGGGGTCAGCGAAGCGACGGTCAGCCGTGTACTGAACGGCAAGCCCGGTGTTGCAGCGGCCACCCGTGAATCCGTCCTCGCCGCGCTCGACGTCCTCGGTTACGAGCGGCCCGTACGTCTGCGCAGGCGCAGCGCGGGGCTCGTCGGACTGATCACGCCCGAGCTGGAGAACCCGATCTTCCCGGCGCTGGCCCAGGTCATCGGCCAGGCCCTGACCCGGCAGGGCTACACCCCGGTGCTGGCGACCCAGACCCCCGGCGGCTCCACCGAGGACGAGCTGACCGAGATGCTGGTCGACCGCGGCGTGGCGGGCATCATCTTCGTCTCCGGGCTGCACGCCGACACCTCGGCCGACATGCAGCGCTACGAGCAACTGCGCGCCAAGGGCGTCCCGTTCGTGCTGGTCAACGGCTTCTCGCCGAAGGTGCAGGCCCCGTTCATCTCGCCGGACGACCGGGCCGCGATGCGGCTCGCGGTGACGCACCTGGTGTCGCTGGGCCACCAGCGGATCGGCCTGGCGGTCGGGCCCAAGCGCTTCGTGCCGGTGCTGCGCAAGATCGAGGGCTTCCGCTCCACCGTGCACGAGCAGTTGGGCATCGGGCCGGACGAGGCGGAGGAGCTGATCCAGCACTCGCTGTTCACCCTGGAGGGTGGCCAGGCCGCGGCGACGGCACTGATGGAGCGGGGCTGCACGGCGGTGGTGTGCGCGAGCGACATGATGGCGCTCGGCGCGATCCGGGCCGCCCGCCGGATGTCGCTGGAGGTGCCGCGCGACCTGTCGGTGGTCGGCTACGACGACTCGCCGCTCATAGCGTTCACCGATCCGCCGCTGACCACGATCCGGCAGCCGGTGACGGCGATGGGCCAGGCCGCCGTGCGCACCCTCCTGGAGGAGATCGGCGGCACTCCCGCCCCGCACAGCGAGTTCGTCTTCATGCCCGAACTCGTCGTCCGGGGTTCGACGGCGGCCGGTCCCGGGGCCGCCCCGGGTTCGTCCGCCGGACCCGTTCCAGGGTCGCACGCCCGCTCCTGAGCCGCAGCCCCACCGCCCGCCGCCCGGAAACGCCCCCGCCGCCGGGAACGGAGCCATGCCCTCCGCCCCGGCCCGGCAGATGTGACGTGCGGCCCGGACCCGGCCGGAGGATCAACGGGCGAAGAAGCGTTTTCTGGCAGACTCTGTGCCTATGGGTGAATCGAGAGTGACGTCACAGGAAGGCCGGACCGAGGCCACCCCGTCACCCATCGCGGACGAGGCGGCCCCCGCGGCGAACGCGGAACGAGTCACCGGACGGCGCAACAGCGGCCCGGTGCGACTGCGGTTCCTGCGCTCCCCCCGCCGGCCACGCATCTGGTTCGAAATCCTGCTGATCGCGGCCAGTTACTGGGTGTACTCACTGGTGCGCAACGCCGTCCCGGAGCAGAAGGCCGAGGCCCTGCGCAACGCCGACTGGATCTGGGCGGCCGAGCAGTACCTGGGCATCGCGGTGGAGGAGACGGTCAACCACGCGGTGAACTCCGTGACATGGCTGATCATCTCGATGAACTACTACTACGCGACACTGCACTTCGTCGTCACCGTCGGTGTGCTGGTGTGGCTGTTCCGCCGTCACCCCGGCCGGTACGCGGCGGCCCGGCTGGCCCTGTTCATGACCACGGGGGTGGCCCTGCTCGGCTACTACCTGTACCCGTTGGCCCCGCCGCGCCTGATGAACGGCGGCGGGTTCGTCGACACCGTCCTCGTGCACCACACCTGGGGTTCGATGGCCTCGGGCAACTTCAAGAACATGTCGAACCAGTACGCGGCGATGCCGTCGATGCACATCGGCTGGTCGCTCTGGTGCGGTCTGACGATCTTCGCGCTGGCCTCCGCGCCCTGGGGCCGCGTCCTGGGGCTGCTCTACCCGGCGGTCACCCTGGTCGTGATCGTGGCGACCGCCAACCACTTCTGGCTGGACGCGCTGGGCGGCATGGCGTGCCTGGCCGCCGGCTTCCTGATCTCGTACGCCTGGTACGACTCGCTGCCGCACCACCTCCCGAAACGGGTGCAGCCATCGGGCGCGGAGGTGCGGGCGGCCGGTCCGTCCCTCGGCACGCAGGCCGGGGCGCGGCGCCTCGCGGTGGACGCGGCGGCGCGCGACTCGGGCCCGCGGGGCGAGTGACCACGCCCCGCGAGGGACCCGTCACGCCCCGTAGAACCGCTCCTCCATCACCGCCCGGGCCCGTCGGGTGACCCGCCGGTAGTCGTCCAGCATGTCCCCGACGTGCCCCGGCTCGTATCCCAGGTACCGCCCCACCGCGGTGAGTTCACGGGGCACCGTCGGGAACGTGTCGCCCGGCCTGCCTCGTACCAGCATCACCGCGTTGCGGACCCGGGTCGCCAGCACCCATGCCTCGTCCAGCGTCTGTGCGTCCTCGCCGGAGATCAGCTCCGCCGCGCAGGCCGCGGCCAGGGCCTCGCGGGTACGGGTGGTCCGCAGCCCCGGCTCCGCCCAGCCGTGATGCATCTGCATCAGCTGGACCGTCCATTCGACGTCGCTCAGGCCGCCGCGCCCCAGCTTGGTGTGGAGCGTCGGGTCGGCGCCGCGCGGCAGCCGTTCGGACTCCATGCGGGCCTTCAGCCGGCGGATCTCGCGGACCGCGTCCTCCCCCAGGCCCTCCATCGGGTAGCGCAGCGGATCGATCAGGTCGACGAACTCGCGTCCGAGGTCCGCGTCGCCCGCGACCGGTTCGGCGCGCAGCAGGGCCTGGCTCTCCCAGACCAGCGACCAGCGCCGGTAGTACGCCCCGTAGGACCCCAGCGTGCGGACCATCGGCCCGTTCTTGCCCTCCGGCCGCAGGTCCGCGTCGATGATCAACGGCGGGTCGGCGGTGGGCAGCTGGAGCAGCCGGCGCATCTCGGACACCACCGCGTTCGCGGCGCGGGCCGCCTCCTGCTCGTCGACGCCCTCGCGCGGGGAGTGGACGAACAGCACGTCGGCGTCGGAGCCGTAGCCGAGTTCGTGGCCGCCGAAGCGGCCCATGCCGATGACCGCGAACCGGGTGGGCAGGGTGTCCCCCCACTGCTCGCGCACGGCGGCGCGCAGGGCGCCCGCGATCGTGACGGCGTTCAGGTCGGTGACCGCGCTGCCGACCCGGTCGACGAGGGGGCCCGGGTCCTCCTCGGCGGGATTGTCCTCGGTGCCGTACGAACCGATCAGGTCCGCGGCCGTGGTCCGGAACAGCTCGCGCCGCCGCACCCCGCGCACCACCGCGACCGCGGTCTCGGCGTCGTCCGCGCGCCCCACCGCGGCCAGCACCTCCTGCTCCAGGTGCTCCCGGGTACGTGGCTTCAGCCCCTGCGGGTCGCCGAGCAGCGCCACCGCCTCCGGGGCCCGCAGCAGCAGGTCGGGGGCGAGCCGGCCGGCCGACAGCACCCGGGCGAGGTTCTCCGCCGCCGCGCCCTCGTCCCGCAGCAGCCGCAGGTACCAGGGGGTCTTGCCCAGCGCGTCGGACACCTTGCGGAAGCCGAGCAGCCCGGCGTCCGGGTCGGCGGAGTCCGCGAACCAGCCGAGCAGCACCGGCAGCAGGGTGCGCTGGATGGCGGCCTTGCGGGACACCCCGGAGGACAGCGCCTCCAGGTGCCGCAGCGCGGCGGCCGGGTCGGCGTAGCCGAGGGCTTCGAGCCGGTGCCCGGCCGCCTTCGCGCTGAGCCGGGACTCGCCGGGGGCGAGCTGGGCGACGGCGTCGAGCAGCGGCCGGTAGAACAGCTTCTCGTGCAGCCGCCGCACCACGGAGGCATGCCGCTTCCACGCCTGGTTGAGCTCGGTGATCGGGTCGGTGCGCATCCCCAGGGAGCGGCCGAGCCGGCGCAGGTCCGGGGCGTCCTCGGGGACCAGGTGGGTGCGGCGCAGCCGGTAGAGCTGGATGCGGTGCTCCATGGCGCGCAGGAAGCGGTAGGCGTCGTCGAGCTGCGCGGCGTCCACCCGGCCCACGTAGCCGCCCGCGGCGAGCGCGCGCAGGGCCTCCAGCGTGGTGCCGCTGCGCAGCGTGGTGTCGCTGCGGCCGTGCACCAACTGGAGGAGCTGTACGGCGAATTCGACGTCCCGCAGGCCGCCGGGGCCGAGCTTGAGCTCGCGGTCGACGCGGTCGGCGGGGATGTTGTCGACGACGCGGCGGCGCATCTTCTGCACGTCGGGGACGAAGTTCTCGCGGTCCGCGGCCTGCCACACGAGCGGGGAGACGGCCTCGACGTACTCCGCGCCGAGCTCGGGGTCGCCGGCCACCGGGCGGGCCTTGAGCAGGGCCTGGAACTCCCAGGTCTTGGCCCAGCGCTGGTAGTACGCGAGGTGCGAGGAGAGCGTGCGGACGAGGGGGCCGTTGCGGCCCTCGGGGCGGAGGTTGGCGTCGACCGGCCAGATGGTGCCCTCGACGGTCGTGTCGGAGCAGATCCGCATCATGTGCGCGGCCAGCCGGGTGGCGGCCCGCACCGCCTCGCTCTCCTCGTGGCCGTCCACCGGTTCCGCGACGAAGATGACGTCGACGTCGGAGACGTAGTTCAGTTCGTGCCCGCCGCACTTGCCCATAGCGATGACGGCGAGCCGGCACTGCGCGGCGTCGGCGGGCGCCGCCGTCCGGGCGATGGCGAGGGCCGCCCGCAGGGTCGCGGTGGCCAGGTCGGCGAGTTCGGCGGCGGCCTCGGCGACGTCGGTGGTGCCGCACACGTCACGGGCCGCTATGGCCAGCAGGCACCGCCGGTAGGCGACGCGCAGCGAGTCCGGGTCGTCGGCCCCGGCGAGTCCCAGCTCGAACTCGGCCACGCCGGGGTGCAGGTCGGCGGCCTCGTAGGTGACGAGCGCCTGCCAGTCGCGGGGGTGGCGGGCGAGGTGGTCGCCGAGCGCCTCGGACGCGCCGAGCACCCCGAGCAGCCGGTCCCGCAGCGGTTTGGCGGTGACGAGCGTGTCCAGGAGGATCTGCCGCTCGTCCGGCTCCTCGGCCTCCACCAGCCGGACCAGGCCCCGCAGGGCCAGGTCGGGGTCGGCGGTCGCGCCGAGGGCTTCGAGCAGGACCGAGTCGGAGCGCACGGAGGACAGGTCCGGCAGGTCGAGGAGCCGCTCGGCGGCGGAGGGGTCGGTGAAGCCGTGTCGCAGCAGTCGGGTGAACGTGCTGCTCCTGCGCCCCGGCACCGTCGTCATCGCGTGCTCTCCTGCTCGCCGTCCACACCATTCAGCGTTCCGAGCCTAGCCCGACCCGGCGGATCCAGAGCGGGTGCGGGGTCCGCGCTTCGCGGGCACGATCACTATGTGGACCAGACCGGGAGGACCGCATGTCCGGATTCGAACCCTTCGCCGAGCTGGATGCCGAGTTCAGCGACGAGAACGCGACGGCCTGCCCGTGGTCCGTGGCGAAGGAGTTGCTGACCGGGGCGGAGCTGTACTGGCTGTCCACGGTCCGGCCCGACGGCCGCCCGCACGTCACTCCGCTGATCGGGGTGTGGTCGGACAACGCGCTGTACTTCGCCACGGGCGCGGCCGAGCGCAAGGCCCTGAACCTGGCCACCAACCCCGCCGTGGTGGTGACGACGGGCGTCAACACCCTGTCGGAGGGGGTCGACGTGGTGGTCGAGGGGCGGGCGGAGCGGGTGCGGGAGACGGACCGGCTGAGCGGGCTGGCCGGGCGGTGGGAGGCGAAGTACGGCCCCCGGTGGCACTTCGACGTCGAGAACGGCACGTTCGTGAACGCAGGGCACTACGCACTGGTGTTCGAGGTGCGGCCCGACAAGGCGTTCGGTTTCGGCAGGGGCGACCACTACAGCCAGACCCGGTGGCGGTTCAGCTGACCCGCGCCGGGCCCGGGCCCGCGGACGGGAGCCGCAGGCCCGGGCCCGAACGGAACCGCGGAGCCGGCGGCCCCGTGCCGGACCCGGTGACCGGATCGGGCCCGTCAGTGCCCGGTGGAGGACGGGAGGGCCGGGCGGGTCGCGACGACGACGGTCGCGTACCACTCCTCGGAGGTGACCACGCGCGGGATCAGGCCGCTGCGGGCCACGGTCTCCTCGGCCCGCGCCGCCTGCCGTTCACTCGTCTCGACCAGCAGGTGCCCGCCCGGGGCCAGCCAGCGCGGGGCCTCGGCGGCGACCCGGCGCAGGACGTCGAGGCCGTCCGCGCCGCCGTCGAGCGCCACCCGCGGTTCGTGGATGCGGGCCTCGGGGGGCAGCAGTTCGACGTCCTGGGTCGGTACGTAGGGCACGTTGGCCAGCAGGATCTCCACCCGGCCGCGCAGCGGGGCGGGCAGCGGGGCGAAGAGGTCGCCCTCGTGGACGCGGCCCGCGGCGCCGATGTTGCGGCGGGCGCAGCGCACGGCGGCGGGCTCGACGTCGCAGGCGTGCAGTTCGACCCGGCCCAGCTTCGCGGCGAGCGCGGCGCCGAGGGCTCCCGACCCGCAGCAGAGGTCGACGACGACCGCCCCGGGGGCGGCGAGCGCGGCGGCTTGTTCCACCAGGAACTCGGTGCGGCGGCGGGGTACGAAGACGCCGGGGTCCACGGCGATCCGCAGACCGCTGAACTCGGCCCAGCCGAGGACGTGTTCCAGGGGAAGCCCGGCGACCCGTCGTTCGACCATGGCCACGAGGCCCGCGGGGTCGGGGGCCGTGGAGATGATCAACTCCGCCTCGTCCTCGGCGAATACGCAGCCGGCGGCGCGGAGCGCGGTGACGACGGCGGGGAGGGAGAGCGGTGGAGCGGGTGTCGACATGGGAGCGGAGCCTTTCGGGGAAGCCGAGGGGCGCTCCGCGGTCGACTACCTGGGGTCGACGCGACCCTGTGGGGTGAGCACCCGATCTGATCCAGCGGTAATGGGTCCCACCTCCTCGGTCGCGGCCCCCCGTTGTGGGGACGCGTCACCCTACCCCATGCCCCGGTCCGTTCCCCGCCGTGCACGGCGGTGCCCCGCGCGGTCGCTTCGAGCGCCGGGCGGGGCACCGGGGGCATGCCGGTCACACGTGCGTCTACAGATCCACGCTGTCGCGCAGCTTCGTCGGCGTCAGGAACAGGGCGGCGACCACGCCGACCACCGCGATGGCGGCCGAGATCAGGAAGATGGCGCCGGTGGCGTCGCCGTACGCGGCGCGCACCACCTCCTGGATCTGCGGCGGCATCGCGGCGAGGTCGAGGGTGGAGCCGCCCGAGGACGAGGCCGCCGGGTCGATGCCGAGCTTCGCCAGACCGTCGGCGATCTTCGTGGCGACCTGGTTGGCGAGCACCGCGCCCAGCACCGAGACGCCGATGGTGCCGCCGAGCGAGCGGAAGAAGGTGATCGCGCCGCTGGCCGCGCCGAGTTCGCCGAGCGGGACGGTGTTCTGGAGGACCAGGACCAGGTTCTGCATCGACATGCCAACCCCGATGCCGACGGCGAGCATGCCGGCCGAGACGAGGACCAGCGAGGTCTCGTGGTCGATGGTGGACAGGCCCAGGAAGCCGAGGGTCAGGACGACGACGCCGACGATGATGTACGGCTTGACCTTGCCGGTCCTGGAGACCAGGCGGCCGGCGACGGTGGAGGAGACCAGCACGCCGAACATCAGCGGGATGGTGAGGAGTCCGGCCTCGGTCGGCGAGTAGCCGCGGCCGATCTGGAAGTACTGGCCGAGGAAGACCGCGCCGCCGAACATGGCCATGCCGACCGCGAGGCTGGCGACGATGGCGAGGGCGGGGTCGCGGCGGCGTACGACGTGCAGCGGGACGACCGGCTCCGCGACCCGGTTCTCGACCACGACGGCCGCGACCAGGATCAGGGCGCCGGCGCCGACCATGGCGAGGGTCTGCCAGGAGATCCAGTCGAAGTCGTTGCCGACGAAGGTGACCCAGAGCAGCAGCAGGCTGACCCCGGCGGCGATCAGCGAGGCGCCCAGGTAGTCGACCTTCGCCTCCGGCCGCCGGACCTCGTCCAGGTGCAGGGTACGGGTGAGCAGTACGAGGGCGATCAGGGTGAACGGCACGGCGATGAAGAAGCACCAGCGCCAGCCGAGCCACGAGGTGTCGGTGATGAAGCCGCCCAGCAGCGGCCCGCCGACGGTGGCGACGGCCATGACCCCGCCCAGGTAACCGTTGTACCGGCCGCGCTCCTTGGGGCTGATCATCGCGGCGATGATGACCTGGACGAGCACCTGGAGCGCGCCCATGCCGAGGCCCTGCACGGCCCGGAAGGCGATCAACTGCTCGGTCGATTGGGCGAATCCGCAGGCGATCGACGAGACGACGAAGATGCCGATGGATATCTGGAGCAGCAGCTTCTTGCTGAACAGGTCGGCGAGCTTGCCCCAGATGGGCGTGGAGGCCGTGGAGGCCAGCAGGGTCGCGGTGACGACCCAGGTGTACTGCGACTGCGTGCCGTTCAGCGAGCCGATGATCTTCGGCAGTGCCACCGAGACCACGGTGCTGCTGATCATCGCCACGAACAGCACGATCAGCAGGCCGCTCAGGGCCCTCAGCACATGGCGGTGGTCCATCGGCGCGGCGTCGGTCGGCGCGGCCGTTCGTGCGCTCACGCGCAACCTCCGGAGGGTTCGTACGGGGTGGGAAAGGGTTCACCATACATGCTCATTGGGAAATTTTGCGCACTGAGCAATTATGCCCGGCGGGGAGATAATGAGCCCATGGAGAGCGCTGCGGGACTGCGGGAACGCAAGAAGGAAGCCACCAGGCAGGCCGTGCACGAGGCGACGCTGCGGCTGACCGTCGAGCACGGCTTCGACCAGGTCACGGTCGAGGCCGTCGCGGACGCGGCCGGGATCTCCCGCAGGACGTTCTCCAACTACTTCGCGGGCAAGGAGGACGCCCTCCTGTACGGGGAGGAGCGGCAGACCAGGGACCTCGTCCGGGCCGTGCGCGACCGGCCCGCCGAGGAGAGCGCCTGGACGGCGCTGCGGGCGGCCATGGCCCAGTTCGCCGAGCGGGTCTCGCCGCCGGAGCGCGCGTGGGCGGTACGGACCAGGCTGGCGATGCGGCACCCCTCGCTGCTGGCCCGGCAGCTCGCCAACCACGCCGCCCTGGAACGGGATCTGGCCGAGGCGGTGGCGGGGCGCCGGGGCCCGTCGGGGCGGCCGGTCGAGCCGTTGGTGCTGGCCGCGGCGTTCCTGTCCTCGCTGCGGATCGCGATGCGGATGTGGATCGAGGAGGACCTGGCCCGGGAGCCCTCCGAACTGATCGACGAGATCCTCGACCAGATGTCCTGCCGGTTCGACTGAGCGGTACGACGGGGACTGCGGCGGGGCGGGACGACGGTGGGGCGGCACCGCCCGGTGCCGCCCCGCCGTCCGTGAGTCCGTGCCTCCGCGGGTCCGGAGCTCAGCGCGTCGTCGTCGCGGCTGCCACTGCCACCGGCGACGAGCCGTCCTTCACCGCCACGCGGGGCTTCCCCGTCCCGTCCGCCGGTACGGTCCAGACGTCGCTCTTGCGGCCCGATTCGCCCGGCAGCCCGTAGGCGAGCGTGTCGTCGTCCAGCCAGGCCGCCTGGTCGTCGACGCTGCGCTCCTCCGCGAGCGGCGTCTCGCGCATGGTCCGCAGGTCGAGCACGTACAGCCGCCAGGGCGCGGCCGCGTCGTCGGAGACCTTCTTCTTGAAGGCGAGCCGGGTGTTGTCGGGTGACAGCGAGGGGCACTCGACGTTCTGCCGCAGGGCCTTCGCCGACCAGTCCCGCATGTTCCCCTCGACGAGGTACGTGCGGCCCTTGGTGGAGACGGTCGCGTAGAAGCGGTTGTCGTCGCGGGCGAAGGTCACCCCCCAGTAGTTGACGTCGGGGGCGTGGTAGCGGGCGCCGTCGAGGGTGAGCGGGATGGTCTCGATGGACTTGATGAGATAGCCGGTGCGCAGGTCGAGGATGGCCGTGCGGGTCGAGAAGGACGTGGTGGCGTACGAGTCGCCGGTCGCGAACACCGTCCAGGACAGCATCCGCCCGGAGGCGGAGACCCGGGCCCGGGTGGGGATGCCGGGCACGGTGATCCGGCGCTTCTCGCGCAACTGCCGGTCGAGGACGATCGCCTGGGTCTTCGGCAGCACCCCGGGCCTGGCCCGCAGGCAGAGCGCGCCGTCGCCGGAGGCGTGGAACCGGTCGCAGGCGGGTCCGCCGGGGGTGCGGGCCGCGGTGGCGGGGGCCATCGGCCGGCGCGCGACCCGGCCGGTGCCGGTGTCGCGGAAGTACAGCGCGGGCCCGTCGAGCACGAACGAGGCGTCGGCCTCGGCCCGTTCGCCGCCCGTCCGGTGTTCCGCGTGCATCACGTACCCGACGGAGCCGCCCGTGAGGAGCAGCACCGCGGCCACCACGACGGCGATGCGGGCCCGGGGCCCCAGCGGGGCCGCGGGGCGCGGGAACCTGATTCTCATGCGGTCCGCCTCTCGGGGGTTGTGTCCCCCGGCTCCGCGGGAGCCGGGGGGTCGTACGGGGTGCGCGGGGTGCGCGGCAGCAGCGCCCAGCCGGCGGCGAGCGCGGCGAGCAGGACCGTCGTCGCCGTCCACAGCGCGGGCCCCTCCCCCCACAGCGTCCACGCGGCGCCGAAGCCCGCCGCGGCGAGCATCCGCGCCAGGGCCTGGCCGGTCTGGAGCAGCGCGAGTCCGCCCGCCCTGCCGTCGGCGGGCAGGACGGGCCCGGCGAGGGCCATCAGCACCCCGTCGGTGGTGGCGTAGAAGACGCCCAGCAGGATCAGGACGGGGGCCAGGAGCAGCAGGGCCGGTCCGCCGAAGGGGGCGAGGAGGGTGGCGTACACACCGAGCAGCGCGAGGTGCCCGTACAGGAACGGCAGCCGCCGTCCGACCCGGTCCGCGATCCGGCCCGCCGGGATCGCGAGCAGCAGGTAGCACGCCGCCGCGCCGAGCGGCAGCAGCGGGAACCAGCCGACGGGCAGGTCGAGGCGGCGCTGGAGCAGCAGGTAGACGAAGGAGTCCCCGATGGTCGCGGCGCCGAGCAGGGCGGCGGCCGCGAGGATGCGCCGGAAGGCGGGGTCGCGGAGCGCCTCGAACACCTTGCGGCTGCGCCGGGCCGGTCTCACCGGCGGCGCCGGGGGCCGGCCGGGCACGTACAGGACCAGGAGCAGCACCCCGAGCAGGCCGATGCAGAAGCTGACGACGAACACCGCGTCATAGGCGTCCGCGGTCACCCAGAGCAGGGCGAACGCGGCGAGCGGGCCGAGCAGCGCGCCGGTGGTGTCCATCGCCCGGTGCACGCCGAAGGACCGGCCGAGCGTCTCGGGCGGGCTGCTCAGGGTGATCAGCGCGTCGCGGGGTGCCGTGCGGATGCCCTTGCCGACCCGGTCGGTGGCCAGCGCCGCCGCGATGCCCGCGGTGGCGCCGCCGGCGAGCAGCAGGCCGAGCCGGGAGAGGGCGGAGAGGGCGTAGCCGAGGCCGGCGACCCGTTTGTGTCCGCGGCCGCGGTCGGCGGCGTGCCCGCCGAGCAGCCGCACGATGGCCGCCGCGCCGTTGAACAGGCCGTCCAGGAAGCCGAATTGGAGGGGGGAGAGACCCAGTCCGAGGACCAGGTAGAGCGGCAGCACCGCGGTGACCATCTCGGAGGAGATGTCGGTGACGAGGCTGACCGCGCCGAGTGCGAGGACGGTGCCGGGGACGCGTCGGCCCGCTCCGCCGGTGCGGGGCGGGGCCGGCGCGTCCCGGCGCCCTGTGGTCGCCAGGTACATCAGTGGCAGGAGTACTTCGGTCCGGCGTCCTTGACCTTGCCGTCGGTGCCGACGTAGCTCCAGGTGTAGTCGGTGTCGGTGAAGTCCAGTTTCAGGACGCCGTATTCACCGCTGATCCGCTTCTGGCTGTTGGACTGGACCTCCTCGATGGGGTACGGCTCGGCGCCGCCCATCCCGCCGACGATCTCGGTGATGCCGTCCGCGACGGCCTTGCCGTCGGGGTTCTGCGGGGCGAAGCGCTCGTAGTGGTGGTCGTGCCCGTTGAGCACGAGGTCGGCCTTGGCGCCGTACAGGAGCTTCCAGACCGGCCGGCTGACCGGGTCGTTGCCGTGTCCGCCCGAGGAGTACAGCGGGTGGTGCCAGATCGCGGCGACGCACGCCTTGCTGTTCTTGGCGAGGTCGGCCTTGAGCCAGTCGATCTGGGCGCTCTGGTCGAAGGAGTTGGAGTCGAGGGCGATGAAGTGCCAGTTGCCCTCGTCGAAGCTGTAGTAGCTCTTGCCCTGGGGGTAGGCGATCGATCCGTAGTACGCCTTGTAGCCGGCCAGCGACCCGGCCGGGTCGTACGTCTCGTGGTTGCCGGGCACCGGGTGCGTCTTGCTCTTGAAGACGCCCCAGGTCTTGTCGTAGTAGGCGCGGTAGTCGGAGATCCGGGCGTCGTCGTACTGGTTGTCGCCCATCGTCAGGTAGAACTTCGGGTTGAGCTTCTGGGCGAGCGCGGCGGTCTTGGGGTGGGCGCAGTCGCTGTCGGACGCGGTGCACTGGGCGGCGATGTCACCGGCGGCGACCACGGTGAAGGCACCGGTGGGCTGGGGCGTTTCGCCGAGGGTGCCGTACACCTCGACCTCGTACAGCGAGTAACCGTAGGAGGTGCCGCGCGCGGTGCCGTACACGCGCAGGTAGCGGCCCTTGCCGGAGAGCCCGGACCACTCGTCGGTGCCGCCGTCACCGGCCGTCTCGTCGGCGAGCCGGGTCCAGGTGGTGCCGTCGGCGGAGACCTCGATCCGGTACGCCTTGGCGTAGGCGTCCTCCCAGTTCAGCCGCACCCGCGTGATGTCGGCGGTGGCACCGAGGTCGACCCCCAGCCACTGCGGGTCCTTGCCCTCGGCGCTGGCCCAGCGGGTGGCGGGATCCCCGTCGAAGGCGTTCTGCGGGCCGTACTGGGAGTCCTCCTCGGAGGACGAGGTGGCGGTCTTGCCGCGCGAGATGAGCGGGTCCTCGGCGGCGCCGGCCCGGTCGGGGTGGGCGAATGTCAGGCTGCCGGCGAGCAGCAGCACGGCGGCGACGACCATGCCGACCGTACGGCGCTTCGCGGGTGGGGTGAGGGGAACTGAGCCGTTCGGGTGCATCCCTGGACTCCTGGCCTTGTGGGGGTGGCGAGAGCTGGGCATCAGTGCGTGACCCCGTCCCGGCCCGCGTACGGACAGGGGGCGGAATCGTGGTGGCCGGGCCAGAGCTCTCACTGAGCGCGTCATGCCCGGGTGCGGGGCACCGCGCCAGGCCACCGCCGGGAATGCTAGCGAACAGTAAACTTTCCTACCAGTCCCTCAACTCCCTTTGTCCCGCATCGGATTCAGCCCTCGCACACCCGTTTGCACCCGGCCGCACGAGGGCATGAAAAACGGCTCCGGCCCGACGGTCTCACCACCGCCGGCCCGAAGCCGTTCACGCCCGCCGGGTCGAACCGGCCCCGGTCACAGCACCGGCAGCAGGTTCTTCAGCTCGAAGGCGGTGACCTCGCTGCGGTACTCCTCCCACTCCTGCTTCTTGTTGCGCAGGAAGAAGTCGAAGACGTGTTCGCCCAGTGTCTCGGCGACCAGTTCGCTCTTCTCCATCAGCGAGATCGCCTCGCCCAGGTTCTGCGGCAGCGGCTCGATGCCCATCGCACGGCGTTCCGCGTCGGACAGCGCCCAGACGTCGTCGTCGGCGCCGGCCGGGAGTTCGTAGCTCTCCTCGATGCCCTTGAGGCCCGCGGCCAGGAGCACCGCGTACGTCAGGTAGGGGTTGGCGCCGGAGTCGATGGAGCGGACCTCGACGCGGGAGGAGCCGGTCTTGCCGGGCTTGTACATCGGGACGCGGATGAGGGCGGAGCGGTTGTTGTGACCCCAGCAGATGTACGAGGGGGCCTCGCCGCCGGCGCCCGCGGCGCGGGAGGAGCCGCCCCAGATGCGCTTGTAGGAGTTGACCCACTGGTTGGTGACGGCGGAGATCTCCGCGGCGTGGGTGAGCAGTCCGGCGATGAAGGAGCGGCCGACCTTGGACAGTTGGTACTCGGCGCCCGACTCGTAGAAGGCGTTGCGGTCGCCCTCGAAGAGGGAGAGGTGGGTGTGCATGCCCGAACCGGGGTACTCGGAGAACGGCTTCGGCATGAACGTCGCCTGCACGCCCTGCTCCAGCGCGACCTGCTTCATCACCAGGCGGAAGGTCATGATGTTGTCGGCGGTGGAGAGCGCGTCCGCGTAGCGCAGGTCGATCTCCTGCTGGCCGGGGGCGCCCTCGTGGTGGCTGAACTCGACCGAGATGCCCATGGATTCGAGCATGGTGATCGCCTGGCGGCGGAAGTCCATGCCGACGTTCTGCGGGGTGTGGTCGAAGTAGCCGGAGCTGTCGGCGGGGGTGGGGCGGCTGCCGTCGACCGGCTTGTCCTTGAGCAGGAAGAACTCGATCTCCGGGTGGGTGTAGAAGGTGAAGCCCAGGTCGGAGGTCTTGGCGAGGATGCGCTTGAGGACGTAGCGCGGGTCGGCGAAGGACGGCGAGCCGTCCGGCATGAGGATGTCGCAGAACATCCGGGCCGTGCCGGGGGCCTCCGCGCGCCAGGGCAGGATCTGGAACGTTCCCGGGTCCGGCTTGGCGATCATGTCGGACTCGTACACCCGGGCGAAGCCCTCGATGGCCGAGCCGTCGAAACCGATTCCCTCGTCGAACGCCTGCTCCAGCTCGGCGGGGGCGACGGCGACGGACTTGAGGTAGCCGAGGACATCGGTGAACCACAGCCGTACGAAGCGGATGTCGCGCTCCTCAAGCGTCCTGAGGACGAATTCCTGCTGCTTGTCCATAGCCACATCCTTGCAGTTCAGACGGTCCGTGCACCACCGCCCGGGGTAGGGGAGGAACTCCAGTATCACGACCCGGGATTTCACCCAGATTACGCACACGACGTGAGATGGAGCACCCGGCCACCCACTACGATCGGCGGCCGTGGCACGCGTGGGGCGAAGCGGCTTCACAACGGCCCCGCACGCGTCCGTTCCCATGATCGACGGCCGCCCCCGCCCCCTTCCCAGAAGGACCTGACGCCATGAGCTTCGTTCCCGGGCCCCACCCGCAGCAGCCGCACGACGCCCACCGCGCGCGGCAGCGCCGCGACCGCTCCCTGGCCATAGGACTGAGCGTGCTCGTCGTCGCGGGTCTGGTCGGTTTCGGCTCGTACCTGGTGCTGAACACGTCCGAGGCGTCGGAGCAGAAGCAGGAGCGGGCGCAGGACGCCGGGTCCGCGTCCGGGGCCGGCTCCGAGGACGGCAAGGCGCCCGCGGAGGACCAGCGGGGGAAGTCGGACGGCGGCCCGATCGAGGGGCTGCGGACGTGGGACGCGGAGAAGCTGACCCGCAACCACGTCACCACCCCCGTCACGTACCCGATGAAGCCCCCGGTCGGGGGTGACCACAACCCCGTTTGGATGAACTGCGACGGCGAGGTGTACGAGAAGGCGATCCCCGACGTGAACGCCGTGCACTCGCTGGAGCACGGCTCCGTCTGGGTGACGTACACCGGCGAGGCGCCGGCCGCCGACGTGGCGAAGCTCGCCGAACGGGTCGGCAGGACGCCGTACTCGCTGATGAGCCCGTACGAGGGCCAGAGCGGGACGATCATGCTGAGTGCCTGGGGCAACCAGGTGACGGTGGACGGTGCCGACGACCCGCGGGTCGGCCGGTTCTTCGAGAAGTTCGTGCAGGGGCCGCAGACGCCCGAGCCCGGTGCGACGTGCTCGGGCGGACTGGGGACGCCGTGACCGCCGCACCGCGCGTCCGGCGCGTCCGATGGGCGGTGGGCTCCGTCGCGGCGCTCGCCCTGTTGTGCGCGGGGGCGGCGACGGTCGCCGCCGCGCGGGACGACGGGGCGCGGCCCCCGGCGCACCACCCCGCCGGTGCTCCGGGCACGCCCGCGGCGGACTCGGCGGACGCCGGTTTCGCCCGCGACATGGCGGTCCACCACCAGCAGGCCGTGGAGATGTCCTTCGTCGTGCGCGACCGCACGCGGGACGAGGAGGTGCGCCGGCTCGCGTACGACATCGCCAACACGCAGGCCAACCAGCGCGGCATGCTGCTCGGCTGGCTGGATCTGTGGGAGCTGCCGAAGACGACGGCCGGACAGGAGCCGATGGACTGGATGGCGGACGGGCACGAGGGCCACGCGATGAACGGTGCGGACGGGGCCGGGGGCTCGGGGAGCGGTCACCGGACCCACGACGGACCGCTCATGCCCGGCATGGCCACCAGGGCCGAACTCGCCCGGCTCCGCACGGCGAGCGGCAGGTCGGCCGAGGTCCTGTACCTCCGGCTGATGACCGACCACCACAAGGGCGGCGTCGACATGGCCCGCGGCTGCGCCCGACTGTGCGCGGTGAAGGCGGAGAAGCGGCTCGCCCGCGGAATGGTCGCCGCCCAGCAGTCCGAGCTGGACGCGATGGCCGACATGCTGAAGGCGCGAGGGGCGAGGCCCCGGTCCTGAGGGACTCCCCGCCGCCGGACCCCGCCCGGCTCCGGCGGCGGTCGCGTGCCCGGCCCGGCGGTGCGGTCGCGTGCCCGGGCCCGGCGGTGCGGTCGCGTGCCCGGGCCCGGCTCCGGCCCCGTTCCCGGCTCCGTGTCCTTCGCGCACTCGAACAGGCGTGAGCGGTCGCGTACTCCGAACGGGCGTATGACGATGGAATCACTCGGGGTCGTACAGCATGCCCACGGCACTCAGGAGGCAGCCCTCATGACCACCGCCAAGGACATCATGCACACCGGGGCCACATGGATCCCCGCGCACGAGACGCTCGACCGGGCCGCGCAGCTGATGCGCGACCACAAGGTCGGTGCGCTGCCCATCTCGGCCAACGGCGAGCAGGACCGGATGATCGGCATCCTCACGGATCGCGACATCGTGGTCGGCTGTGTGGCGATGGGCCACGATCCGTCGAAGATGACCGCGGGCGACCTCGCCCACGGCACCCCCCGCTGGATCGACGCGGAGGCCCAGGTGGAAGAGGTCCTGGACGAGATGCAGACCCATCGGATCCGCCGGCTCCCGGTCGTCGAGAACAAGAAGCTGATCGGCATGATCAGCGAGGCGGACCTGGCGCAGCACCTCAGCGAGGAGCAGATCGCCGGCTGGGCGGAGAAGGTCTACGCGCGCGGCTGACCGCACCTGCGGACACCGGCCCGACGACGGCCCGTCGCCCCTCTCGTCCGAGGGAGTGACGGGCCGCTTCGCGCCCGCGCGAACACCGTTCCGGCACCCACCCCATCAGGCCCGGAACCATTGGGGCGATACGTTTCCGCGCCCCTCCGCGTTCCTCCGCGCGCGAGTGATACCCGGCGGGGGTAGGGTGCTCGACATGACCCTGAGTGGATGTGCGACGTACGGACAGTTGTCCCTGTTCGTCTCGCTGCTCATCGGGATCGCCCACCTCCTCGGGTGCGTCCCGGCGCGGTTCACTCCGGTGGCCGGTCCGGTGCCCCGTCCGGCCCCGGTCCGTCCCGCCCCGTTGTCGGTGCTGCGCATATAGAGGGGCGCCTCCCCCTCTGCCCCGTGGCAAGGGGATGCCGCCCCTCCCCCAGCAGACCGGAATACCGACAACACCCCGAGGTGCACTCTCGTCATGCGCACTCCCCCCACCCGACGCGCCGTGCTCGGCGCCGCTGTCGCCACCGTCGGCACAGCAGTGCTGACCTCCTGTTCCGGCGACGGCGACACCGCCGCCGGCAAGAAGACCGCCGGCGCGAACGCCGGTGGCACGAGCCACGGCAGCGTGAACCACGGGGCCTCCCCCGGCAGGAAGCCCAAGGGCGAGTACGTCTCCCCCGACGGGGAGGAGGTCGCGCGGGCCGAGGCCCGGCGGGGCTCCGGCCCCGTGCGGAAGGTCGATCTCGTCGCCACTCCGTCCCGGCTCGACCTGGGCGGCCTCACCGTCGGCTCCTGGGCGTACGAGGCCCGGCTGCCCGGCAAGGAACTCCGGGTCACGAAGGGCGACACCCTGGCCCTCACCCTCGCCAACCACCTCCCGCACGACACCTCGCTGCACTGGCACGGCCTCAACGTGCGCAACGACATGGACGGCGTGCCCGACCTGACCCAGCCGCCCATCAAGGCCGGTGCGGAGTTCCCCTACCGGTTCACCGTGCCGCACGCGGGCACGTACTGGTTCCACCCGCACACGGGCGTCCAGCAGGACCGCGGGCTGTACGCGCCGCTGATCGTCGAGGACCCGAAGGAGCCCCTCGAGTACGACAAGGAGTGGGTCGTCGTCCTCGACGACTGGGTCGACGGGGTTGACGGTTCGACCCCGGACTCGGTGCTCGACGAACTGAGCGGCGGCAGGGGCGGCATGGACCACGGCGGCGGCAGCCACGGAGCGCCCGCCGCCTCCTCCAAGTCCGCCGGGTCCGGCAAGGGCCCCGAGTCCGCCCGGCGCCGTTCCGGCCCCTCCCGGCTGAAGCGGGGCTCGTACAGCGAACTGCTGAACAGCCACGGGGGCGACGTCGCCTACCCGCACTACCTGATCAACGGCCGCATCCCGAAGTCCCCGACCTCCTTCACCGCCAAGCCCGGCGACCGGATCCGGCTGCGCATCATCAACGCGGGCGGCGACACCGCGTTCCGCGTCGCGCTCGGCGGCCACCGGATGACGATCACCCACACCGACGGCTACCCGGTCCGGCACACCACGACGGACGCCCTGCTGCTGGGCATGGGCGAGCGCTACGACGTGCTGGTCACCGCCAAGGCCGGGGTGTTCCCGCTGACCGCGCTCGCCGAGGGCAAGGGCGCTTCGGCACTGGCCCTGCTCCGCACCGGGAAGGGCACCGCGCCCACCGCGTCCGTACGGCCCGACGAGCTGTACGGGAAGCTGGTGCAGGCGTACGACCTGGACCCGGACGAGTCGGTCACCCTGTCCCGGCGCGAGCCCGACCGGATCATCCGGTTCAGGCTGACCGGCAGCATGGAGGAGTACGACTGGGCCTTCGACCACGAGCCGTACGACCCGAAGCAGCGCCACCCGGTGCGGGAGGGCGAACGGGTCAGGCTGGAGTTCTTCAACGTCACGGAGATGTGGCACCCCATCCATCTGCACGGGCACTCCTTCGGCCTCGTGGGACCGGCGGGGCCCGCGCACCGGGCCACCCGGCGCGGCCGGACCACCTGGGCGCGCAAGGACACCGCGATCATCCGGCCGAACAACTCGCTGGCCGTGGAGTTCGACGCGGACAACCCGGGGCTGTGGATGCTCCACTGCCACAACATCTACCACTCGGACGTGGGCATGATGACGGTCCTCGGCTACCGCCGCTGACCGGCCCGCCACCCCGTTCCCGGTGGGCCCGCGGCCCCTGTTCCGCGGCCCACCGGGACATCGCGTCAATCAGACGATTACACTGGTGCGCGTGCCTCAACTACGCCTCGCACTGAATCAGATCGACTCGACCGTCGGTGACCTCGCCACGAACGCCGAGGCGGTCGTCCGCTGGACCCGGCACTCCGCCGAACAGGGCGCCCACCTGGTGGCGTTCCCCGAGATGATGCTGACCGGGTACCCCGTCGAGGACCTGGCCCTGCGCCCGTCCTTCGTCGAGGCCTCGCGCCGGGCGCTGCGGGCGCTCGCCGTCCGGCTCGACGAGGAGGGGTTCGGGGAGCTGCCGGTCGTCGTCGGTTACCTGGACCGTTCCGAGACGGCCCAGCCCCGGTACGGCCAGCCCGCCGGCTCCCCGCAGAACGCGGCCGCGGTGCTGCACCGCGGGCAGGTCGCGCTGACCTTCGCCAAGCACCACCTCCCCAACTACGGCGTCTTCGACGAGTTCCGGTACTTCGTGCCGGGCGACTCGATGCCGGTCGTACGGGTCCACGGCGTCGACGTGGCGCTCGCGATCTGCGAGGACCTCTGGCAGGACGGCGGCCGGGTGCCGGCCGCGCGCGCCGCCGGCGCCGGACTGCTGCTGTCGATCAACGCCTCGCCGTACGAGCGGGACAAGGACGACACCCGGCTGGAGCTGGTCCGCAAGCGGGCCCAGGAGGCCGGCTGCACCACCGCGTACCTGGCGATGATCGGCGGTCAGGACGAGCTGGTCTTCGACGGCGACTCGATCGTCGTCGACCGGGACGGCGAGGTGATCGCCCGCGCCCCGCAGTTCGCCGAGGGCAGCGTGGTCCTCGACCTGGACCTGCCGGCCGCCTCCGCCGAGCCGCCGTCCGGCGTGGTGAACGACGGGCTGCGGATCGACCACGTGGTGCTCTCCGAGGAGCCCCTCCCGGCGTACCCGGCGGAGCTGACCGGAGGGTACGCCGAGCGGCTGGACGACGACGAGGAGCTGTACTCGGCGCTGGTCGTGGGCCTGCGCGCGTACGCCGCGAAGAACGGTTTCAGCAGCGTGCTGATCGGGCTCTCCGGCGGCATCGACTCGGCGCTGGTCGCCGCGATCGCCTGCGACGCGCTGGGGGCGCAGAACGTGTACGGCATCTCGATGCCGTCGAAGTACTCCTCGGACCACTCCAAGGGCGACGCGGCCGAACTGGCCCGCCGCACCGGGCTGAACTTCCGCACCGTGCCGATCGAGCCGATGTTCGACGCGTACATGGGTGCGCTGGGACTCACCGGCCTGGCCGAGGAGAACCTCCAGTCCCGGCTGCGCGGCACGATGCTGATGGCCGTCTCCAATCAGGAGGGGCAGATCGTCCTCGCGCCGGGCAACAAGTCCGAGCTGGCGGTCGGCTACTCGACGCTGTACGGCGACTCGGTCGGGGCGTACGGCCCGATCAAGGACGTCTACAAGACGGCGATCTTCCGCCTCGCGAAGTGGCGCAACCGGGCCGCGGAGGAGCGCGGGCAGGTCCCGCCGATCCCGGAGGCGTCCATCACCAAGCCGCCCAGCGCCGAACTGCGCCCGGACCAGGTGGACACGGACTCGCTGCCCGACTACGACGTGCTGGACCGGATCCTGGAGCTGTACGTCGACCGGGACCGGGGCCTGGACGAGATCGTCGCGGCCGGGTTCGACGAGGAGCTGGTGGCGAAGACCCTGCGGATGGTGGACACCGCGGAGTACAAGCGACGCCAGTACCCGCCGGGCACGAAGATCTCCCCGAAGGGCTTCGGCAAGGACCGCCGCCTCCCGATCACCAACCGGTGGCGCGAGACGCGCTGACCGGGGCGGAGACGGACGGCCGGGGCCGGGGCGCTTGCGAGCGCCCCGGCCCCGGCCGTGCGCGTCGGCCCGCGCCCCGGGTCACAGCCGGACTCGGGCCGCGATCGGCAGGTGGTCGCTGGCCGTCCTGTCGAGCGTCCACGACGACACCGGTTCGACGTCCTTCACCAGGATCTGGTCGATCCGCGCCATCGGGAACGAGGCCGGCCAGCTGAAGCCGAAGCCGTCGCCGGCGGCGCCCTGGGTGGAGCGCATCCGGGCGGTGACCGCGTTCAGCGCGCGGTCGTTCATCGTGCCGTTGAGGTCGCCGAGCAGGATCACCTTGTCGAGCGATTCGCGGGAGATGGCCTCGCCCAGGGCGTCCACGCTGTTGTCGCGCTGGTTGGCGGTGAATCCGGCGTGCAGTTTGACCCGTACGGACGGCAGGTGGGCCACGTAGACGGCGACCTCGCCCTTCGGGGTCGTGATGGTGGAGCGCATCGCCCGGGTCCAGCCCATCTTGATGTCGACGGGGCGGGTGGCGCTCATCGGGTACTTGCTCCACAGGCCGACGGTCCCCTGCACCGCGTGGTACGGGAAGCGTTCGGCGAGTGCCGCCTCGTACGCGGACACCTTGCCGCTCGGCAGTTCCTCCAGGGCGATGACGTCGGCTCCGGAGTCCGCGACGTGCCGGGCGGTGCCCGCGGGGTCGGGGTTGTCGGCGTTGACGTTGTGGGTGGCCACGGTGAGGTCGCCGCCGGTGCCCGACTTGTCGGTGAGCAGGCCGCCGAAGGCGTTGAGCCAGACCACGACCGGCAGCAGGAGGGCGATCAGCGCGGTCGCCGAGCGGCGCACCAGGGCCAGGACCAGCAGCAGCGGGATGAAGACGGCGCACCAGGGCAGGAACGTCTCGGAGAGGCTGCCCAGGTTGCCGATGGTGTTCGGGATCTCGGAGTGGAGGGCCATCACGAGGGTGAGCAGGACCGAGCACAGGGCGAGGACGATGCCGCGCCGCCAGATGCCCCGGTCGTCGGCCAGCCTGTCGCGCAGGGCCCGCAGCCGCGCTGCCGGGCCGCCGCGTTCCGGCTGGGGCCCCGGCGCGTGCTCCGGTCCCTGCTCCGGTTCCGGTTCCGCACGGTCGTTCCCGGTGTCCGCTCCGTACGCCTGCACCATCGCGCTGTCCTCACTGCCTTGCCGTGCATGTCGCCGCGCCCACGACCCTAGGCGATGGACGACGTGTTTCCTGCCGTTCGCGACGGCCGTACTGCCACGAGGACGAAAGGCGGGGTCCGGCGGGTTCCGGCCGGGCGGATTCCGTCCGGGCTTGTGACACAACGATCGCATTCGGGCAGGTCGGCCCGGGGCCGGGCGCTCTCAGTCGGCGGCGGGCGGGCGGGGGGCCAGTCCCTCCATCAGGAGCCGGACGATGCGATCGGTGAGGTCCTCGGGCAACGACGCCTCGGGCCGGTGGACGGTGCGTACGAGCATGGGCCCCAGGAACAGGTCGTTCATCAGCTCCACGTCCAGGTCCGCGCGGAGCTCACCGGCGTCGACCGCGCGCCGCACCGCGGCCAGCATGGCGGCGCGGCGCGGCGCGATGACGGTGCAGTGGTACTCCGCCCACAGCTTGGGGTGGCTCTTCATCTGTGCGAAGACGTTGTGCAGCAGGGCCGAGGAGCGCTGGGCCAGGCCGCGGCGGCGGATCGACTCCAGCAGCAGCCGCAGGTCGGCGAGACCGGCGGTGCCGGAGACGACGGGTTCCGGCGGCTCGATGTCGCGCAGGACGTCGACGAAGAGCTCCTCCTTGTCGCTCCACCGCCGGTAGATCGTCGCCTTGCCGACCCCCGCGGTCCGGGCTATCCGCTCGATGGACAGGCTGCCGAGCGGTTCGCCCGCCTCCAGCAGCCCGGCGACGGCGTCCAGGATCGCCCGTTCGACCGCCGCGCTGCGCGGCCGGCCCCGTCGGGGTTCCGGGTCCTTCCGGGACGGACGGTCCCGTTCCTCTTCCTGTGTCCGCACGTCGTTCCACCTCTCACCACACCGTCCGACCGCCGTTCCGATTCTCGCCGACGGTGGTGGCGGCGCTGTCGGCCGCCCTCGGGCCCCGGGGCCAGCCCGGGCCCCGAGGGCGGGTGTCTCAGCCTCTCGGGGTCGTCCCTGCCGCGCGCACCGGCCGGCCGCCCTTCCCTGAGCCGCCGGGCTCCTGCCCCGCGGCCGGCTTCCCCGGCAGGAACAGGGCCACCACGAGGGCGCCCACCAGTGCGATGGTGGCCGAGCCGATGGCGGTGACGTGCATGGCCTTCAGGAACGCGTCGTTCGCCGCGTCGATCAGCGGGGCGCCCGCCGCGCCCATCCGGTCCGCGATGCCGAGGGTCGCCTCGATCGACTCCCCCGCCGTCTCCCGGAGACCGGCCGGGAGCGCGCCGAGGTGCCCCTCGATGTCGCCCCGGTAGACGGTGGAGAGCACCGAGCCGAGCACGGCGACCCCGAGCGCCCCGCCGACCTGCCGGAACGTGTTGTTCACCGCCGAGCCGGAACCGGCCTTCTCGCGGGGCAGCGCCTGCATCACGGAGACCGTGACCGGCGTCATGACGTGCGCCATGCCCGTGCCCTGCACGAAGAGGAGCAGACACAGCACCCAGACCGGCGTGGTGCCGTCGAACAGCGCGAACGCCGCGAGGCCGATCGCCACCAGCAGCATGCCGACGGTGCACACGGCACGGGCGCCGAAGCGGTCGACGAGCAGCCGGGCCCGGGGTGCGAAGATCATCTGGGCGGCGGCCAGCGGCAGGAGCATCAGGCCCGACTCCAGCGCGCTCCAGCCGCGCACACTCTGCATGTAGAAGGCGGAGAAGAAGGTCACCCCCATCAGCGCGAAGAAGACCAGCGCTATGGCGGCCACGGCCGCGGAGAACGCCGGCTCCTTGAAGTACGAGATGTCGATGGCCGGGTGGGTGCTGCGCTTCTCGTGCCAGACGAACCCGATCAGGACCAGCAGACCGCCGGCGATCGACAGGAGCACGATGGCGTCGGTGAAGTCGGCGAGTTCGCCGCCGCGGATGATGCCGTACACCAGCAGCACCAGGCCGACGATGGAGAGCAGCACGCCGATCGGGTCGATCCGGCCGGGCCTGGGGTCCTTGGAGTCCGGCACCAGCAGCACCATCGCGATCAGCGCCACGATCACCACGGGCACGTTGACCAGGAAGATCGAGCCCCACCAGAAGTGTTCGAGCAGCAGTCCGCCGGTGATCGGGCCGATCGCGATGGCGAGCCCCACGCTGCCGGCCCATATTCCGATGGCCCGGGGCTGCTCGTCGCGCTCGAAGACGTTCATCAGCACCGCGAGCGTGGCGGGCATGACGAAGGCGGCGCCGAAGCCCATCAGGGCGCGCCAGGTGATCAGCTCGCCCGGCGAGCCCGACATGGCGGCCAGGGCGGAGCCGACGCCGAAGAGCAGGATGCCGAAGAGCAGCACCTTCTTGCGGCCGATGCGGTCGCCGAGCAGGCCGGCGGTGAAGAGGAGCCCGGCGAACACGAGCGTGTAGGAGTTGATCGCCCACTCCAACTCGCTCTGGGTGGCGCCCAGTCCGGTGGGTGCGGGGCTGGCGATGGTCTTGACCGCGACGTTCAGGATCGAGTTGTCCAGCACCACGATGAGCAGGCTGAACATCAGAACGACGAGGATCGCCCAACGGCGGCGGTGGATCGCCTCCGGGACCTGGGGCACGGCGGTGCGAGCGCCGGACGGTATTGACATGCCAGGAGCCTAGCCGGTTTCGATACGAGACCGTCTCGTATTGGAAAGACTTTTACGACAAGAGTTCTTTCGACCGGGCCTTGAGCCCTCGTCCGGTGCCCCACTTCCCGCGAAGGGGCACGGGATGCCACCATGGAACCGGTCCGGGGACGCCGTGAGGGCGCCTCGAGATGACGAAGGAGCCCACAGCAATGTCGCTTCAGGCTGCGCGGAACCAGTCCGCGAACACCTCCGCGGGAACCCCCGCGAACACCCCTGCGGGAGCTCCCGCCGACAGCAGCAAGGCGCTGTACGGAGGGAAGAGCACCCGCCGCGTCTCCGTCCACGACATCGCCGCCGCCACCGGGCGCGGCGAGAAGTGGCCGATGCTCACCGCCTACGACGCGATGACCGCGTCCGTCTTCGACGAGGCCGGCATCCCGGTCATGCTCGTCGGCGACTCCATGGGCAACTGCCACCTCGGCTACGAGACCACCGTGCCCGTCACGATGGACGAGATCGCGATCCTCTCCGCCGCCGTCGTCCGGGGCACCAGGCGCGCCCTGATCGTGGCGGACCTGCCCTTCGGCTCGTACCAGGAGGGCCCCGTCCAGGCGCTGCGCAACGCGACCCGGCTGATCAAGGACTCCGGGGTCGGCGCGGTCAAGCTGGAGGGCGGTGAGCGCAGCCACGAGCAGATCAAGCTGCTCGTCGACGCCGGGATCCCGGTCATGGCCCACATCGGCCTGACCCCGCAGTCCGTCAACGCGATGGGCTACCGGGTGCAGGGCCGCGGCGAGGAGGCCGCCCAGCAGCTGCTGCGCGACGCCAAGGCCGTGCAGGACGCGGGCGCCTTCGCCGTCGTCCTGGAGCTGGTGCCGGCCGAGCTGGCCGCCGAGGTCACCCGCATCCTGCACATCCCGACCATCGGCATCGGGGCCGGTCCCGACACGGACGCCCAGGTGCTGGTCTACACCGACATGGTCGGGCTGACCGGTGGCAAGGTGCCGCGCTTCACCAAGCAGTACGCGAACCTGCGCAAGGTGCTGGGCGACGCGGCGAAGGAGTTCGCCGAGGAGGTCGTGGGCGGCGCCTTCCCGGCCGCCGAGCACACCTTCCACTAGGGCCTTTCGTTTGGCTCCGGCCTGATCCACGAGAGGCCCCGGGGCGCACCGCCCACAGCGGGGCCGCTGCCCCACGAAAGCGCCCCCGACCTGCGAGAAGGGCCGGGAACCAGACCATTTCCCGCACCACCGACAGCCCGCCGACATCCCCCATCGGCGGGCTGTCGGCCTGCTGTCGGCGGCCTGTCGGTGAGGGCTGGTGCCATGGTCGGCATGACGCGAATCGACAAGAACCCCAGGAGCGGCCCGAACGCCGTCGAGGTCCGGGGACTGGTCAAGCACTACGGCTCGACCAGGGCGCTGGACGGTGTGGACCTCGACGTGCGCGAGGGCACCGTGCTCGGCGTGCTCGGCCCCAACGGCGCCGGCAAGACCACGCTCGTGCGCTGCCTGTCCACCCTGGTCCGGCCCGACGCCGGGCACGCCGTCGTGGCGGGCTTCGACGTGGTGCGCCAGCCCCGGCAGCTGCGCCGCACCATCGGCCTGACCGGTCAGTACGCCTCGGTCGACGAGAAGCTGTCCGGCCGGGAGAACCTCTACATGATCGGGCGGCTGCTCGACCTGTCGCGCAAGGACGCCCGGTCCCGGGCCGACGAACTGCTCGAACGGTTCTCGCTCACCGACGCGGCCGGGCGCGCCGCGATGGACTACTCCGGCGGCATGCGGCGCCGGCTCGACCTGGCCGCCTCGATGATCGGCCGCCCGGCCGTCCTGTATCTGGACGAGCCGACGACGGGGCTCGACCCCCGTACCCGCAACGAGGTCTGGGACGAGGTGCAGCGGATGGTCGCGGAGGGAACGACCGTGCTGCTCACCACCCAGTACATGGAGGAGGCCGAGCAGCTCGCCGGCGAGCTGACCGTCATCGACCGGGGCAGGGTCATCGCCCACGGCGGGGTGGAGGAGCTGAAGACCCGGGTCGGCGGGCGCACCCTGCAGATCCGGCCCTCGGACCCGGCACACCTGCCCGCCATGACCCGGGCGGTCCGGGAAGCGGGCCTGGACGGGCCCGGAGGCGTGCAGACCGTCCCGGACGAGGGGCTGCTGTGCGTACCGGTCCTCAGCGACGAGCAGCTGACCTCGGTCATCGGCCTGCTCGGTGCCCGGGGTTTCCCGCTGACGCGCGTCACCACCGTGCTGCCCAGCCTGGACGAGGTGTTCCTGGCCATCACCGGCGAGAGGACGAACCCTTCCGCCGTCGACACGATCCCCGAGGAGGTCGCGGCATGAGCACGACGACCCTGTCCCCCGTTCCCGTCGGCCCGGCCCCGGCGGCGCCGGTCCACGACGAGGGCCGGATCGGGCTGCGCGGCAGCCTGCGCCACATCGGCGCGCTGGCCCGGCGCAATCTGCTCCAGATCAAGAAGGATCCGGAGTCGATGTTCGACGCCCTCCTGATGCCCGTCGTCTTCGTCCTGCTGTTCGTATACGTGTTCGGCGGCTCGGTGGGCGGCAGCATGGGCGGCGGCCGGCAGGAGTACCTGAACTACCTCGTGCCCGGGCTGATGTCGATGATGGGCGTGAGCATCGCCTCGGCGGTCGGCACGGGGGTCAACGACGACTTCCGCAAGGGCGTCATGGACCGGTTCCGGACGATGCCGATCGCCCGCTCCTCGGTCCTCGTCGCGAAGATCGTGGTCGAGCTGGGCCGGGTGATGGTCGCCACCCTGATCCTGCTGGGCATGGGCTTCGCGCTCGGCATGGAGCTCCGGAACCCGGTGCTCGGGCTGATCGGGGCGGTCGCGCTGTCGGCGGTGTTCAGCGCCGCCATCATGTGGATCTTCATCCTGCTGGGGCTGGTCATGAAGACGGCCCAGGCGGTGCAGGGGACGGGGATGCTCGTGCTGATGCCGCTCCAGTTCGGTTCCTCGATCTTCGCCCCGACCGAGACGATGCCGGGCTGGCTGCGGACCTTCACCGAGTACAACCCGCTGTCCAACCTGGCGGACGCGATGCGCGGCCTGATGATGGGCGGGCCGGTCTCCCACTCGGTGTGGGTGACGCTCGGCTGGGCTGCGGCGATCACCGCGGTGGCGGCGCCGCTCGCGGTGGCCCGGTTCCGCGGGAAGGGCTGACGGACAGCCCCGGCCGGGCCTTTTCCGGCCGGGGCGGTCCCTTCGTGGCCGGGCGTACGGCTCACCGTTCCCGGTACGTGGACTCCCGGTACGTTTCCCCGAGGGCGGCGGCCTCCTCCATGGAGAGGCCGCTGCCCTCCGCGTGCGCGGCCTCGTAGGCGGTCCGGCCGAGTACGGCGACGGCGCCGCGTTCCGTCCGGTCCCGGTCGTCCCGCTCCGCCCAGGTCGGCACGTGGCCCGGGGGGAGCAGTGCCCGGCCGGCGCCGAGCAGCCGGGCCGCGTCCGCGGCCCGCCGCTCACCGCCGAGCCCGACCAGGGCCCGGGCCAGGACCACGAGGAGCATGACGGGCATCTGGGGCGCCATCATCCGCGTCACCGGGTCGTGGGACCGCTCCAGCGCCGTCAGGGCCCGGTGCAGGGCGTCGGCGTACCGCCCGTCCCCGTTGTCCAGCCGGGCCAGTCCGCCCAGGAAGAACCCGTCGAAGGCCGCCGCCGTCTCGGCGCGGAACTCCTCGCGCGCCGTGTTCATCTGCTCGCGCGCCTCGTCGGTCCGGCCGCTGCGGCCCAGCCACATGGCGAGGTTGAGGCGGGCGGCGGGCACCACCTCGTGGGCGGTGCCCCCTTCCTCGGCGAGCACCTCCCGCAGGATCGCCTCGCCCTCCGCGCCGCGGCCCAGTTCGACGAGCGCGGCCGCGTACCGGGTGCGCAGCACCGCCACCTGGGACCGGGCGCCGAGCCTGCGCGCGTGGCCGACGGCGGACCGGAAGTCCTCGGCCGCCTGCGCGTACTCGCCCAGCCGCTCACTGGCCTCGCCCCGGGAGGAGAGCGCCTCGGCCACGCCCCAGTCGTCGCCGATCCGGCGGAAGATCCCCAGGCTCTCGTCGGCGTCCGCCTGCGCCTCGGCCGCCCATTCGGGCCGGTTGGCCAGGACGTTGGCCCGCATGTGGAGCGCCGCGGCCAGCTCCCACTCGTAGCCGAGGTCGCGGCAGGCCCGGACCGCCTCGCCCAGCAGGCCCCGCAGGTCCTCCAGCTCGCCGGTGAGCATGACCGCGAAGAACCAGAGCGCCGCCGGGACGCGGCAGGTCTGCGGCTGGCCCGCCCGGTAGGTCTGCGCGATGACGCCCAGCCGGGCCCGGCCCTTCTCGTCGTGCCAGGTCTCCCTGGTGTGGTCCGCGCTGAGCAGGTGCACCAGGGCCGCCTGGCGCCGCGCCTCCTGGAGCAGTTCGGGGTTCATGGGCGGCGGCGCGTCGGTGCAGCGCTCGTACAGGGAGGGCGCGGGCTCGGCGGGCGGGGCGAAGGGGTCGGGCCCCAGCGCGGCGGCCTCGGCGGCCCAGTGCAGCGCGTCGGCGCGCAGGTCGCGTATCTGCCAGTACCAGGTCAGCGAGAGCAGCAGGCAGAGCACCTCCTGCTCGTCGCGGGCGGCGACGGCGTGGCGCAGGGCGGTGCGGAGGTTCTCCTGCTCGCGCTGGAGGAGGTCGATGGCGGCCTGCTGCCCGGGGCCGCGCAGCGCGGGATCGGTGGTACGGGCCAGCTCCCGGAAGTGCACCAGGTGGCGCCGCTCCACGGCGTCCCGTTCGCCCGCCTCGTCGAGCCGTTCGGTGGCGTACTCGCCCACGGTCTCCAGCAGCCGGTAGCGCATGGCGCCGTCCGCGGCGGGCGTGGCGACGACGAGGGACTTGTCGACCAGCGAGCCGAGCAGCCCGGCGACCTCGCGCGCGGCCCCGGGCCCGTCCGCGCAGACCTCCTCGGCCGCGGCCAGGGTGCAGCCGCCGGCGAAGACCGACAGCCGGCGCAGCACGGCGCGCTCGGGTGCGTCCAGGAGGTCCCAGGACCAGTCGACGACGGCGCGCAGGGTCTGCTGCCGGGGCAGCGCGGTGCGGGCCCCGTTGGTGAGCAGCCGGAACCGGTCGTCGAGCCGGTCGGCGATCTGGCGCGGGGTGAGCATCCGCAGCCGGGCCGCGGCGAGTTCGATGGCGAGCGGCAGCCCGTCGAGGCGCCGGCAGATCTCGGCCGCGGCGGCCGCGGTGTCCGGGTCCGCGTCGGTCCGGAAGCCGGGCCGGGCCGACGCGCCGCGGTCGGCGAGCAGGCGCAGCGCCACCGGGTCGGGCAACGGGTCGACGGGGCGGACCAGTTCGCCCGGGACTCCCAGGGGTTCCCGGCTGGTCGCGAGCACCGTCAGCCGGGGGCAGTGGGCGAGCAGGTGGTCGGCGAGGGCGGCGGCGGCCCCGACGAGGTGTTCGCAGTTGTCCAGGAGCAGCAGCATGCGGCGCCGGGAGCAGTGCTCGGTGAGGCGTACGAGGGGGTTTCCCGGGTTCCGTTCGGCGGCCCGCAGCCCCTCGGCGCCCGCGCCGCGCAGCACGGTCTCGCGGGCGCCGAGCGCGCTCAGCACGGCTTCCGGTACGGCCTCGGGGTCGTCGACGGGGGCGAGTTCGGCCAGCCAGATCCCGTCCGGCCAGGCGTCCGCGACGGTTTCGGCGGCCTCCTGGGAGAGCCGGGTCTTGCCCGCGCCGCCGGGGCCCAGGAGGGTGACCAGTCTGGCGTGCGAGAGGTCGTGGCGCAGGGCCCCGATGTCGTCCTCGCGCCCGACGAAACTGGTGAGCCTGGCCCGAAGGTTCCCCCGCGGTGCGGCGGGGGCCCCGGTGGGGGCGGGCGGTGCCAGGGGCTGCGGCGCGGACCGGGGCGCCGGTTCCTGGTGGAGCAACTCGGCGTGCAGCGACCGCAGTCCGGGGCCGGGGTCGGTGCCGAGCCGGTCGGCGAGCAGGGTGCGCACCTCGTCGTAGGCGGCCAGTGCCTGGGCCGTGCGCCCGGCGTCGCGCAGGGCCCGCAGCCGCAGCGTCTGGAGCGGTTCGTCCAGGGGGTGCTCGGCGCACAGGGCGACGAGTTCGGGCAGGGCCTCCTCGGCCCGGCCGAGCGCGAGGGCCGCGCCGAGGCCGCCGCGCCGGGCGTCCAGGCGGCGGGCCTCCCAGCGGGCCTCGGCGGCGCGCCGGTCGGGCAGGTCGGCCAGGACCGGGCCGCGCCACAGGGCGAGTGCCTCGTCCAGGGTGCTCAGGGCCTTCGCCGCGTCCCCCTCGGCCAGGGCCCGGGTGCCCTCCGTCGTGAGCCGTTCGAAGCGGTGCAGGTCGATCGCGTCCGGCTCGGCGGCCAGCCGGTAGCCGTTGTCCGCGGAGGTGACCGCCGCGTGGCCGATGGTCCGCCGGAGCCGTCCGACGAGTGCCTGGAGGGCACCCGTCGCGTCGGCGGGCGGGTCGCCGTCCCACACCTCGTCGACGAGCACGGCGGCCGGGACGGTGCGGCCGGGGCGCAGCGCGAGGGCGGCGAGCAGGGCGCGCAGCCGTGCCCCGCCGATGGCGACGGCCGTGCCGTCGTCGCGGAATGCCCGAGTGGTCCCGAGGATGCAGTAGCGCACCCGCCCATTCTCCGCGACCGGGGCGCGGAGCCCCCGGGGTGCGGCATCACCGGCCCGGCGCGGGGCGTTCACGAGACGTCCGTGCCGCCCCGCCGGTACGGTCGACCGGACCCGCCGCCCGCCTCCCCTCCCCCGCGCGTCCGTCAGGAGTCCGCCGATGAACACCGCAGCAGCCCGCAGCGACCGGCGGATCAGCCCGGTCTTCCTCGGCATCGCCGCCGTGGCGGCGGTCGCGGGCTGGGCGGTGTGGACGGGCGCCGGGTACCCCTACGGGCTCGCGGTCTTCGTCTTCGTCACGGCGGCGTGGGTGGTCTCGCTCTGCCTGCACGAGTACGCGCACGCCCGCACCGCGCTGCACGCCGGGGACACCTCCGTCGCCGCGAAGGGCTACCTCACGCTCGATCCGCTCCGCTACACCCATGCGCTGCTGAGCATCGTGCTGCCGGTGCTGTTCGTGATCATGGGCGGTTTCGGGCTGCCCGGCGGGGCGGTCTTCATCGAGCGGGGCCGGATCCGCGGCCGCTGGAGGCACAGCCTGGTCTCGGCGGCGGGCCCGCTGACCAATGTGCTGTTCGCGCTCGTGTGCACGGCGCCGTTCTGGCTGCACGCGCTGGACGGTGTCCCGAGGGAGTTCCGGTACGCGCTGGCGTTCCTGGCCCTGCTCCAGGTCACCGCGGCGATCCTGAACTTCCTGCCGGTCCCGGGCCTGGACGGGTACGGGGTGGTCGAGCCCTGGCTGCCGTACCGGATCCGTCGCCAGGTGGAGCCGTTCGCGCAGTTCGGGCTGCTCGCGGTGTTCGGCCTGCTGTGGATCCCGGAGGTCAACGGGGTCTTCTTCGGCGCGGTCCACGGCCTGCTGGAGGCGCTGGGCGTGGACCGGCTCGGCGCGGAGTGCGGCCGTGCCGCCTACCAGTTCTGGGAGAACTGGAACGAGGAGTACCCGGTCTGCGCGACGGCCCCCTGAGCGGGGCCGGGGCTCAGCCGGCGGACCGGGCGGCCTGCTCGGCCCGTACGCGCTGCCGGCGCAGGTAGAACCACGTCATGTTGGACGAGAGCCCGACCAGCAGCACCCAGACGATCCCGAGCAGGAGGCTGCCCCGGACGAACGAGATCACCGCCGCGGCGAGGGCCAGGAGACAGACGACGGCGGAGTAGAGGGCGAGTCGGGGCATGGGGAGCGGCTCCTGTCCGGAGTGGTGCACGGGTCCCGTCCAGTGTCCCCCATGCCCCGTTCCGCCCGTCGTCGGGCCGGGCCGGGGCGGCGCGGCTCAGACGTCGGTGATGCGGAGCCCGGCGTGCGCCTTGTAGCGGCGGTTGACCGAGATCAGGTTGGCGACCAGCGACTCGACCTGGTGGGCGTTGCGCAGCCGCCCGGCGTAGATGCCGCGCATGCCGGGGATGCGGCCCGCCAGTGCCTGGACGGTCTCGACGTCGGCGCGGACCTCGCCCAGCACCAGCACGTCGGTGTCGATCTCCTCGATGGCCTCGTCCTGGAGCAGCACCGCCGAGAGGTGGTGGAAGGCGGCGGTCACCCGGGACTCCGGCAGCAGGGCGGCGGCCTGCTCGGCGGCGCTGCCCTCCTCGGGCTTCAGGGCGTAGGCGCCCTTCTTGTCGAAGCCGAGCGGGTTGACGCAGTCGACGACGATCTTGCCCGCGAGTTCGTCGCGCAGCGACTCCAGGGTCTTGGCGTGGCCGTCCCACGGCACGGCGACGATCACGACGTCGCTGCGGCGGGCGCACTCCGCGTTGTCCGCGCCCTCGACGCCGTGGCCCAGTTCCCCGGCGGCGGCCCGGGCCCGGTCGGCGGCCCGGGATCCGATGATCACCTTTTGTCCGGCACGGGCGAACCGGTAGGCCAGTCCGCGGCCCTGCGGCCCGGTTCCGCCGAGCACGCCGACGGTCAGCCCGGAGACGTCGGGGAGGTCCCAGGGGTCCTTGGCGGGGGGCTTGGCCGCGCCACCGTTGTCATTCGTAGTCATGGCTCCGACATTAGCCGGACCGGCGACCGGTGACCCGTCGTCGCCCGGTGCCCCCGTTCGGCTGGTCCGGCGCCGTTCTCCGGTGCGGGGCACGGGTGGCGGGGCATGATGCCGGGCCATGGATGCCGTACGTGTCGCCCTGCTGCGCGAAGTGCTCGCCGGGACCGAGTGGCCCGCCGCGACCCGGAGGTTCGCCGGGGTACTGAGGTCGTCCGTCGTCCCGCACGGCGGCGGGCTGCTGCTGGTGGGGACGGCGGAGTACGAGCCGTGGCACCTGGCGGCCCATCTGGTCGACGAGTCCGCATGGTCCGGGCTGCCGGAACTGGTGCCCACCCTGGTGCGCCACCGGGTGGAGCCGGGCAGCCCGGCGCACCTCGCGGTGGGCCTGGGCCGGATCGAGGCGGCCGGGCGGGGCGAGACGCTGCTCGTGGTGGCCCCGCGGCGGCCCGGGGAGGGGCTGCTGGAGCGGGTGCACGACGCGCGGCGCGCCGGGGCCACGGTGCTCTCGCTGGACGGCGGTGACCCGGAGGTCCGGGGGCTGGCCCACGAGACGCTCGCGGTGACCGGTGCCGACGACATCGACCTGGACACCGTGCAGCATCTGGTGAGCGCGGCCGCCGGGGAGAACAGCGCGCCCGCGCCGCGCGGCCGTCGCGGCTTCCGGGACCGGCTGTCCCGTCTCGTCGACCAGCTGACGGCGCCTCCCCCGCCCCGCTGGTGAGCCACGGGCCGGGGCCCGCCCGCAGCGGCCACCGCGACAGCACCGCAGCCGCAGCCGCGAAAAGTTGTTGCACCGTGCGAGCGCCACGTCGGAGCATGGCCCCTCGTGACCTCCGCACCGCCGCCGGCCGCCGCGTCCCCGGGCGCCCGGCTCCTCGCCCTGCTGCCCGACCTCACTCCCCTGCGCTCCCACGCCGACTTCCGGCTGCTGTGGATCCAGGGCCTGGTGACGTACTTCGGCAGCTTCATGGCGCTGATCGCGCTGCCGCTCCAGATCAAGGAGCTGACGGGTTCCCCGCTGGCCGTCGGCGCGATGGGGGCGGTGGAGCTGGTGCCCCTGGTGGTCTTCGGCCTGTACGGCGGGGCGCTCGCGGATGCCGTGGACCGCCGCAAGGTGATCCTGGCGACGGAGGCGGGGCTGGGGGTGCTCGCCCTGGTGCTCCTGGTCAACGCGGCGCTGCCGAGCCCGCTGCTCTGGCCGCTGTACGTGGTCGCGGCCGGGGTCTCCGCGCTCTCCGGGCTCCAGCGGCCGGCGCTGGACTCCCTGATGGCCCGGATCGTGCCGCACGAGCAGCTGACCGCGGCCGCCGCGCTGAACTCGCTGCGCTGGCAGTTCGGCGCGATCACCGGCCCGGCGGTGGCGGGGCTGGTGGTCGCCTACGCCGGGCACGCCACGGCGTACACGGTCACGGTGGCCACCTTCGCCGTCTCCGTGCTCCTGTGCCTGCGCCTGGCGCCCGCGCCGCCCGCCCGGGACAACACGAAGCCGTCGCTGCGCGGGATCGTGGAGGGCGCGCGGTACGCCTGGAGCCGGCCGGTGCTGCTGGGGACGTACGCGGTGGACATGGCCGCGATGTTCTTCGCCTTCCCGAACGCGATCTTCCCGTTCCTGGCGGACGACCTGGACGCCGACTGGTCGCTGGGGCTGATGTACGCCGCGGACTCGGTCGGGTCACTGGTGCTGGGGCTGACCAGCGGCTGGACGTCGCGGGTGCGGCGGCACGGGCTGTTCGTGGTGTTCGGGGCCGCGGTCTGGGGGCTGGCGATCGCGGGGGCCGGGTGGTTCGGCAACGTGTGGCTGGTGCTGGTCTGCCTGGCGGTGGCGGGCGCGGGCGACATGCTCAGCGGGCTCGGCCGCTCCACGATCTGGAACCAGACCATTCCGGAGGAGCTGCGGGGCCGGCTGGCGGGCATCGAGGTGCTCTCGTACAGCGTCGGGCCGCAGCTGGGTCAGGTGCGGGCCGGTGCGATGGCGGGCTGGACGGGGACCAGGGCGGCGATCTGGAGCGGGGGCGTGGCCTGTGTCGCCTCGGTCGCGCTGCTCGCCGCGACCCTCCCCAAGCTGCTCACGTACGACTCCGAGACCGACGAGGACGCGGTGCGCAGGCGGGCGCAGCGCGAGGCGGAAGGGCCCGGACCGGCCACGGGCGGCGCGGGGGCCGGTGTCCTGGGCGCCTGAGCGGCCGGAAGCCCGGGACCGGCCCCGAAGGGCCCGGCCCCGGGCTTCTTGAGCGGCTCCGGACCGGGTCCCCTCACGCCTCCGGGTCCGTGGGGGTGTCCCGGTCGTGCCACTTGGGGTCGTTCTCCCACTCCAGATTCCGTTCCCGCGCGGTGTCCATCGCGTGCTGGGCCTCCTGGCGGGTGGCGTACGGCCCGAAACGGTCCTTGGCCGGGCACTCGGGGCCCTCCTCGACCTTCTGGTGCTGCAGGCAGTAGAACCACTCGCCGGGCTTGCCCACGGTGCGCTTCTTGAACAGGGCCATCACGGCTCCTTCCCTCGGGGCCATGCTGCCCCAAGCACGCTGGTTAGACTCGCTGGCATGTCTGGCCAGTCGCTGCTCGTACCCGGGGAGATCACTCCCATCCGCACCGTTCCCGGAAACATCCGGCGCCCCGAGTACGTGGGCAAGCCGGCCCCGACGCCGTACACCGGCCCGGAGGTCCAGGACGCCGACACCGTCGAGCGCATGCGCATCGCGGGCCGGATCGCCGCGCAGGCGATGGAGGAGGCCGCCAAGCACATCGCACCGGGCGTCACGACGGACGAACTCGACCGGGTCGCCCACGAGTTCATGTGCGACCACGGGGCCTACCCGTCGACGCTCGGCTACCGGGGCTTCCCCAAGTCGCTCTGCTCCTCGCTGAACGAGGTGATCTGCCACGGCATCCCGGACTCCACGGTGCTGCGCGACGGCGACATCGTGAACCTCGACGTGACGGCGTACATCAACGGCGTGCACGGCGACAACAACGCCACGTACCTCTGCGGCGACGTGGACGAGGAGTCGCGGCTGCTGGTGGAGCGCACCCGGGAGGCGCTGAACCGGGCCATCAAGGCGGTCCGGCCGGGGCGGCAGGTCAATGTGATCGGGCGGGTCATCGAGTCGTACGCCAAGCGCTTCGGCTACGGGGTGGTGCGGGACTTCACCGGGCACGGGATCAATTCCTCGTTCCACTCCGGCCTGATCATCCCGCACTACGACAGCCCGCACGCGACCACGGTGATGAAGCCGGGGATGACGTTCACCATCGAGCCGATGCTGACGCTGGGCACCCACGACTACGACATGTGGGACGACGGCTGGACCGTCGTGACGAAGGACCGCAAGCGCACCGCCCAGTTCGAGCACACGCTGGTGGTGACGGACACGGGTGCCGAGATCCTGACGCTCCCGTAGCCGTGCCGTAGCAGTCCCGCCGAAGCGGCCGCCCTCCCCGGGGGCGGCCGCTTCCGCGTGTCCGCCCCCGGGACCGCCCCCTCCCCCGGGCGCGGAATCAGGCGTATCGTTTTTACCGACAGACTGTCGGAAACTTTCCCGACAGGGCGTCGGGAAGCTGTTGACTCAGGTAAGCCTGAGCAGCAGGATCGGGGAGGTCGACGGCAGTCTCCGCACGGGGGCCGCCGTCGGTGCTCCCGTCCCTTCCCGGACCGCCCGTCCCTCTCGGCCCCGGAGGCCCGCCTTGGACGCAACCGCCGCCACACCCTTCTCGACGCTCATCCGCACCGCCTCGCACGAGCAGCACACCGAGGCGGAGACCTCGTCCTTCATGAGTGACCTGCTGGGCGGACGGCTCGGGGTGGACGCCTACACGCGCTACACCGAACAGCTGTGGTTCGTGTACCGGGCACTGGAGGAGGGCGCGCGGGAGCTGAGCAGCGATCCGGTGGCCGGGCCCTTCATACGGCCCGAGCTGATGCGCACCGCCGAGCTGGAGCGGGACCTGGCCCATCTGCGGGGCGCCGACTGGCGGGCGGGCCTGGAGCCGCTGCCCGCCACCGCCGCGTACGCCGCCCGGGTCGCCGAGTGCGCCCGTTCCTGGCCCGCGGGATACGTCGCGCACCACTACACCCGCTACCTCGGCGACCTCTCGGGCGGCCAGATCATCCGCGACCGGGCGGAGCGCGCCTGGGGCTTCGCGCGCAAGGGCGACGGCGTGCGGTTCTACGTCTTCGAGCAGATCCCCAACCCCGCCTCGTTCAAGCGGGACTACCGCGAACTGCTGGACGGGCTGGACGCGGACGACCTGGAGAAGCAGCGCGTCATCGACGAGTGCAAGCGCGCGTTCGCGCTGAACACGGCGGTGTTCCGGGAGCTGGGCGAGGTGTTCCCGCTCAGCGCGTAGGGTCCGGACGGCGCGGTGGGCGGGGGCGACCGCCGTACTCCGGTCGCCCCCGCCCGCCGCGCCGTCACACGTGCAGCAGGTGCTCGGCCGCGCCGGCCAGTGCGACGCGGCCCCCGATCTCCACCGTGCCGTCGGGGGCGGGCGCGGTGAGGAGCTGGGAGCCGCGCCCCTGGATGATGTTGAGGGCGCGCCCCAGTCGCGCGCTGAGCAGCAGGGCCGCCGCCCCCGTCGCCTCGTCCTCCACAATGCCCCCGGTGCAAGCCCCGGCTCCACCGGAGCGGCCGGCGCCGCGCTCATCGATGCGCCTCGGGAACGCCCGCGCCCTCACCCGGCCCGCCGCCTCGTCCTCCCAGGCCCACGCGTACAGCCAGCCCTCGCCCGGCGGGGGCCCGGTCAGCGCCTCGACCTCGGCGACGGACTCGTACCGCTCCAGCAGGCGCGGCGGCGCCCACTCGGGGCGGGCGGTGATCCAGGTGAACTCCCCGTCCTGGCGGGCGAACACGTCCCCGACCGGCAGCTCCAGGATCTCCAGGTCGAGCAGCCAGGCGGCGCCGACGAGCGGATGCCCGGCGAAGGGGAGGCGGAGTCCGGGGGTGTAGATGTCCACGTGCCCGCGCTCGGGGTCGTCGACGAACACGGTCTCGCTGAACCCGAGCCGGCGGGCCAGCTCCTGCCGGGACGTCTCGTCGGGGTACGCGCGGCCGTCGCGCACGACCCCGAGGGCGTTGCCGTGCCTGCCGTCGGGTCCGCAGAACACCCGCAGTACGTCGATGCCCGCGGGCATGTCGAAGTCGCTGTCGTTCACGTGCGCATTCAAGCATCCGACGGGACACCTGCCGCACGACCTGGGGCCGGCCGCGGCCCACGCGTACCGACCGGACGGAACCCACGGCGACTTGACCACCGCTTGACCATTCCGTGGCCCCCTCATGGGGCACTCGTGATCGCCCCGTTCCCGGGCCCCGGGGATGAGAGCTGAATCACTGCACGGCTGGGTACCGGTCAAGTAAGCCTCGGTTAAGTTAGGTCCGCCTCACTTACCTTTGTCCGCTCTTCTCCTCCCTCTCCCTCAGCCTTGTGGAGCCCGCATGCGAGCCGTTCGTTTCTCCGTCGTCACCGCCGCCGCGACCGTGGCCGCCCTGACCGCCGTCACGGGCTGCGCGGAGAAGAGCGACGGCAAGGGCGACGGCGCCGTCCAGGTCGTCGCGAAGGACGACGCCTGCGAGGTGTCGAAGAAGGAACTGCCGGCCGGTCACATCGAACTGGCCGTGGAGAACAAGGGTTCCAAGGTCACCGAGGTCTACATTCTCTTCCCGGACGACCGCATCGTCGCCGAGCGCGAGAACATCGGTCCCGGCACCAGGGCGAACATCACCGCCGAGATCAAGGCCGGTTCGTACGAGATCGCCTGCAAGCCCGGCATGAAGGGCCACGGCATCCGGCAGAAGCTGAAGGTCACCGGCGGCACCGCGGTCAAGCGCAGCCCCGAGATGGACAAGGCGGTCGCGGAGTACCGCACCTACGTCCAGGACCAGGCCGACGAGACGCTGCCGAAGGCCAAGAAGTTCACGGACGCCGTCGCCGCCGGGGACATCGAGACCGCCAAGAAGCTCTACGCCGATTCCCGGCTCGGCTGGGAACGCACCGAGCCGGTCGCCGAGTCCTTCGGCGACATCGACCCCAAGGTCGACATCCGCGAGGACGGCCTGGAGGACGGCCAGAAGTGGACCGGCTGGCACCGCCTGGAGAAGGCGCTGTGGCAGGACAAGAAGCTGGGCGCCGAGGAGAAGGCCCTCGCCCCGCTCCTGTACAAGGACCTGCTCGACTGGCAGAAGCGGGTCGGCACCGCGGAGATCACGCCGACCTCGATGGCCAACGGCGCCAAGGAGCTCCTCGACGAGGTCGCCACCGGCAAGGTCACCGGTGAGGAGGAGCGCTACAGCCACACCGACCTGGTCGACTTCAAGGGCAACGTCGAGGGCGCCCAGAAGTCCTACGAGCTGCTGAAGCCGATCGCCGCCAAGAACGACTCGGCCCTGACCGCCGACCTGGACAAGCGGTTCGCCGAGCTGAACACACTGCTGGACAAGTACCGCGCGGACAAGGGTTCCTACGACTTCACCTCGTACGACAAGGTCGGCAAGGCGGACCGCAAGGAGCTGTCGGACGCGGTCAACGCCCTGGCCGAGCCGCTGTCCCGGCTCGCCGCCGCGGTCACGAAGTAACGAGCGGGAGGGCTCTGGTCATGTCCGGACAGACACCGGCCGACGAAACCCCGGAGCGTGCCTCCGGACCCGCCCCGTCCCGCCGGGCGCTGCTGGGCTGGGGCGGTGCCGGGCTCGCGCTCGGCGCGGTCGCGGCCGGCGGCACGGTCGCCGCGGTGCGCTCCGGCGACACGGCGGTACCGGCCGCGGACAGCGGTGCGGCGGTGCCGTTCCACGGCGCGCACCAGGCCGGCATCGCCACCGCCGTGCAGGACCGGCTGCACTTCGCCGCGTTCGACGTGAAGACGAAGGACCGTGCCGAACTGGTCGCGCTGCTCAAGGAGTGGACGCGGGCGGCCGAGCGGATGACGGCCGGTCACGCGGTCGGCGACGGGGCGTACGGCGGCCTCGCCGAGGCGCCGCCGGACGACACCGGCGAGGCGCTGGGGCTCAAGCCGTCCCGGCTCACGCTCACTGTCGGCTTCGGCCCCTCGCTCTTCGCCAAGGGCCGGTTCGGCCTGAAGGACAGGCGGCCCGACGCGCTGGTGGACCTGCCGAAGTTCCCCGGCGACAACCTCGACGCGGCCCGCAGCGGCGGCGACATCTGCGTCCAGGCGTGCGCGGACGACCCGCAGGTCGCGGTGCACGCCATCCGCAACCTGGCCAGGATCGGCATGGGCCGCGCCGCGATCCGCTGGTCCCAGCTGGGCTTCGGCAAGACGTCCTCGACGACGCCGGACGCCCAGACCCCGCGCAACATGTTCGGCTTCAAGGACGGCACCCGGAACGTCTCCGGCACCGACACCGCCGCCCTGGACAAGCACGTCTGGGTCGGCGCGAAGGACCGGGCGGACTGGATGACCGGGGGTTCCTACCTGGTGGCCCGGCGCATCCGGATGCACATCGAGACCTGGGACCGCACCTCGCTCCAGGAGCAGGAGGACGTCTTCGGCCGCGACAAGGGAGAGGGCGCCCCGGTCGGCAAGCCCTCCGAGCACGACGAGCCGTTCCTGAAGGCGATGCTGCCGACCGCGCACGTGCGACTGGCCCACCCGGACAGCAACGACGGCGCGACGATCCTGCGCCGCGGCTACTCCTTCACCGACGGCACCGACGGCCTGGGCCGGCTCGACGCCGGGCTGTTCTTCATCGCCTACCAGCGCGACACCCGCAAGGCGTTCATCCCGCTCCAGCGGCGTCTCGCGGCGCACGACGCGCTCAACGAGTACATCCAGCACGTGGGTTCGGCGCACTTCGCCGTCCCGCCGGGCGTCCGCGACAAGGACGACTGGTGGGGCCGGGCGCTGTTCTCGTAACGGGTCGAAACGGAAAGGAGAACCAGGACGTGTTCAGCAACTTCCTGATCGGCCTGCGCGAGGGGCTGGAAGCCAGCCTCGTCGTCTGCATCCTCATCGCCTACCTGGTGAAGACCGGCAACCGGAACAAGCTGGTGCCGATCTGGACCGGGGTCGGCATCGCCGTCGTCATCAGCCTGGCGTTCGGCGCCGGGCTCGAATTCGGCTCGCAGGAGATGACGTTCAAGGCCCAGGAGGCGCTCGGCGGTTCGCTGTCGATCGTCTCCGTCGGCCTGGTCACCTGGATGGTCTTCTGGATGCGGCGCACCGCGCGGCACCTGAAGTCGGAGCTGCACGGCAAGCTCGACGCGGCGCTCGCCATGGGCACCGGCGCGCTGGTCGCCACGGCGCTGCTCGCGGTGGGCCGGGAGGGCCTGGAGACCTCGCTGTTCGTGTGGCGCGCGGTGCACGCGGCGGACGACGGCTGGCACCCGATGATCGGCGCGTTCCTCGGGATCGCGGCCGCCGTCGTGCTGGGCTGGCTGTTCTACCGGGGCGCGTTGCGGATCAACCTGTCGAAGTTCTTCACCTGGACCGGCGGCATGCTGGTGGTCGTGGCCGCGGGCGTGCTCGCGTACGGCGTCCACGACCTGCAGGAGGCCGAGTTCGTCGGCGGTCTGCACAACCGGGCGTTCGACATCAGCTCCACGATCCCGCCGGACAGCTGGTACGGCACGCTGCTGAAGGGCACGTTCAACTTCCAGCCCGACCCGACCGTCCTCCAGGTCACGGTGTGGGCGCTGTATCTGATACCCACGCTCGCGCTGTTCCTCGCCCCGGTAGGGTTCGGACGGTCAGGGGCCCCCTCCGGAGGGGCGACGGATCAGAAGGCGCGGAAAGCAACGGATGAGAAGCCTGAGGCCGATTCGGCTGGCGACGGGGCTCGCGACGGCGACGGTGCTGTCCTTGACGGCGAGCGGGTGCGTGACGGTGCACGGCGAGCTGGAAGTGGTGCCGACGGCAACCAGGTCTGAGGCCGCGCGGGCACTGAAGGACTTCACCGCCGCGTACAACGCGGCGGACAAGGCGTACGACCCGGCCCTGGACGCGGACCGGGTCACCGGCCCGCTCGGCGCGATCAACCAGGCCGGTCTGAAGGCGCGGCAGAAGAACAGCCCGGACGGCAACCCGAAGCACATGCCGCTGGAGCTGACCGACGCCACGTACGTCATCCCGAAGAAGGCGGGCTGGCCCCGGTGGTTCCTCGCGGACACCGACTCCAACCGTGACCGCGACAGCGGGAAGCTGGACACCCGCTGGCTGATCGTCTTCACCAAGGCCGGGCCCGACGCCGGGTGGAAGGCCGCCTATCTGGCGGTCGTCGCCCCCTCCCGGATGCCCGAGTTCGTGAAGGACGGCGAGGGCCGGGCCACCCCGGTGGCCGCGGACGACGCCGGGCTGGCGGTGGCCCCGAAGGATCTGGGCAAGCAGTACACGGACTACCTCCAGCAGGGCGCCCCGGACGTCTTCGCGCCCGGGGGCACCACCTCGGGCTGGCGGGAGACCCGCCGGAACACGCGACGGGCGGGCTTCTCGTACCAGTACATCGACCAGCCGCTGAACCGCGACACGTTCGCCCCGTTGGGGCTGCGGACGAAGGACGGCGGGGCACTGGTCTTCTTCAGCAGCAAGCACTTCGAGCGGCAGACCGCGGCGAAGGGGCTGCGTCCGGTGGTCAGCGACGACGTGTCCGCGCTGCTGACCGGTGAGGTGAAGTCCACCCTCACCAAGGAGCGGATCTCCAGCCAGCTGGTGTACGTCCCGAAGAAGGGCGCGACGGGGGACGACGGCAAGGTGGTCGTGCTGAACCGGCTGCCCGGCCTGACGGCGGCGAAGGGCTCGTGACGGTGCCGGGACGGCCGTGATCCGGCGGCTGCGGCCCGTACGGGACGGCCCGCCCGGCCGCCGGCCCGGCGCCTCGGTGCCTCAACGGCTCAACGGCTCAACGGCTCAACGGCTCAACGGCTCAACGGCTCAACGGCCAGCTCACCGCGTCGTGGTCGAGTTCGCTCTGGTCGGCGGTGTCGGCGTACTGCGCGCACGCGTCGGTGAGCGTCTCCAGCAGCGTCAACGGGTCGGGCAGCGGGTTCTCCGGCCCGCGCACCCATCGCACGTCCAGCTCGCCCGGCAGCCTGGCCGGCGGCAGGAGCACGTAGCTGCCCCGGCAGTGCCACCGCATGCCGGGGTGCTCGTCCATGGTCTCGGGGTGGCAGTCCAGCTCGCACGGCCACCATTCGTCCTCGTCCTCGGGCGTGCCCCGGGTGGCGGTGAAGAAGAGCATCCGGTCGTCGCCGGACCGGGCGACGGGGCCGACGTCGATGCCCGCGGCCAGGAGCCGCTCCAGCGCCTGCTCGCCCGCGGCCAGCGGCACGTCGAGGACGTCGTGGATCATGCCCGTCGCGGTGATGAAGTTGGCCTGCGGCTGGCTGCGGGCCCAGCGCTCGATCTGCGCCCGGTCGGTGGTGGACTGGGTCTGCCAGGCGAACGAGAGGGGATGGCGGGCGGGCGTGGGACAGCCGATGCGTTCGCACGAACATCGGTACCCGACCGGGTGAGCGGCCGGCGCGATCGGCATTCCGGCTTCGGCGACAGCCAGGAGCAGCGCCTCCCGGGCGGTGTCGTCGACCTCGCTCTGCTGCGGTTTGGGTCGGCGGCGAAGCCATTGGGAAAACTTGCTCTCTGAGCCGCGATTACGGCCGAAATCGGCGCCCATCTATCCCCTTACCTGAATGTTGCCCCTGCCCATGGTCCCACCATCCTGCGCCTCGGGTGGCCGGACTTCCGAAGCGGGGTACGGACGACGACACCGAGGGTCGGGAACAATGCACCCCCTTGTCATGAAATGACGGGTGCACCTCGGGGCGGCCTCAGGGGTTCAGCAGCCCCCGCAGGACGTGGTCGACGATCGCGTCCGCGTAGTCGTGGGTGAGCGGACCGGTGCGCAGCAGCCAACGGTGGGTGACCGGGCCGACGAGGAGTTCCAGGGCGACCCGCGGGTCGGCGTCGGCGCGCACCTGCCCGGCCCCCTGGGCGGCCCGCAGCCGGGCGGCGTACAGCTCGAACGAGGGGGTGAGCAGCTTCTCGACGAATTCGGCGCCGAGCCCCGGGTCGACGATCCCCTCGGCGGCCAGCGCCCTGGTGGGCGCCTCGAAGGCGGGGTCGTTCAGCTCGTCGACGGTGGCCCGCAGGACGGCCTTGAGGTCGGCGGCGAGGTCACCGGTGTCCGGGAGCGCGGGGGCGGGCTCCCCCTCGGCCCCTCCGGCGTTCCGTTCGCCGAGGGCGATGAAGGCGTCCAGGAGGACGGCCGCCTTGGACGGCCACCAGCGGTAGATCGTCTGCTTGCCGACACCGGCCCGGGCGGCGATGGCCTCGATGGTGGTCCTCGGGTAGCCCACCTCGCCGACCAGGCCGAGCGCCGCGTCGTGGATCGCGCGGCGCGAACGTTCGCTGCGGCGGCTGGAGTCGGGCGTCCGGTTCTCTGTCATGGCGGCCAATCTAGCAACGCCACGAGTCGATACGTATCGTCTCTCCTCGCCTCCCCTCTCCCTCCCGGTCCGCCTCCCCCGGGCCCTTCTCCCGCGTCGTTACGGAACCACCCGATCGGATCACTGTGCGCCGGGCCCCGGAGAGCGGACCATGGGCTCACCCACGCACACACCCGTGCGCTGTCCCCGGCAGGTGACCCCTGCCTTTCGTGAGGAGCATGCATGCCTCGTGAAGCCACACCCCGCCGTTACCTGATGTGTGCGCCCACGCACTTCAGGGTGACGTACTCCATCAATCCCTGGATGGATCCCAGCAAGCCCGTGGACCTCCCCCTGGCCCAGACCCAGTGGGAGGACCTGCGCGACCGGTACCGCGCCCTCGGGCACACCGTGGAGCTGCTCACGCCCCGCCCCGACCTGCCCGACATGGTGTTCGCCGCCAACGGCGCCACCGTCGTCGACGGCCGGGTGCTGGGCGCCCGGTTCGCCTACCGGGAGCGGTACGAGGAGGCGGGGGCCCACCGCGAGTGGTTCCGGGCCAACGGCTTCACCGAGATCCACGAGCCGGACCACGTCAACGAGGGCGAGGGCGACTTCGCGGTCACCTCGTCGTACGTCCTGGCCGGGCGGGGCTTCCGGTCCAGCCCGCTCTCGCACGGCGAGGCGCAGGAGTTCTTCGGGCGCCCGGTGATCGGGCTCGATCTGGTCGACCCGCGCTACTACCACCTGGACACGGCCCTGTCCGTGCTCGACGACGCGGGCGACGAGGTCATGTACTACCCGGAGGCGTTCTCGCCGGGCAGCCGCGCGGTGCTCGCCCGGCTCTTCCCCGACGCGTTGATCGCCCGGGAGGCGGACGCCGCGGCGTTCGGCCTGAACGCGGTGAGCGACGGGCTCCACGTGCTGCTGCCGCAGGGCGCGACGGGGCTCTTCGACCCGTTGCGGGCGCGGGGCTTCGAGCCGGTGCCGATGGATCTGGGCGAGCTGCTGAAGGGCGGCGGCAGCGTGAAGTGCTGCACGCAGGAGCTGCGGGCGTGAATGGTCGGGCCGCCCGCGGACGGGCGGCCCCCGGAGCCTGCCGGGCGGCCTGCCCGGCAGGCTCTCAGTCCTGCTCGCCCGGCGGCGGCCAGGCGTCGCCCCACGCGACGTCCCGGGCGGCCCGGTAGAGCCCGCCGTGCCGCTTGGTGACCGTGGAGCGCCGCAGGGCCTCGTCGCGGGTGCACAGGTCCAGCAGCACCTGCCCCTTGCGGATCTGCGGCTTGCGGACGACCCGTTCCCGGACCGGCCCCGCCTCGAAGCGGGTCGCCACGACGTAGCTGAACTTCTCGTCCTCGTACGGCAGCGAGCCGCCCTTGACCTGCCGGTGCAGCGAGGAGCGGCTGACCCGGGCCGAGAAATGGCACCAGTCCGTGCCCGGTTCGATGGGGCAGGCGGCGCTGTGCGGGCAGGGCGCGGCGATCGTCAGGCCGGCGGCGATCAGCCGGTCGCGGGCCTCGATGACGCGGGCGTAGCCGTCGGGGGTGCCCGGTTCGACGACCACGACCGCCTGCGCCGCCGCGGCGGCGGCGTCCACGAGGGCGGCGCGGGTGTCCGCCGTGAGTTCCTTGAGCACGTAGGAGACGGTGACCAGGTCCGCGGCGGCGAGGCCGGGGCCCTCGCCGATCCGGGCCCGGCGCCACTCGACGGCGCGCAGGGCGGGGGTGCCGGAGAGCTCCGCCAGTTCGCGGCCGAGGGCGAGCGCGGGCTCGGACCAGTCCAGCACCGTCGTCCGGGTCCCTTCCCAGACCCCCGCCACCGCCCAGCCGGCCGCTCCGGTGCCGCCGCCCACGTCGGTGTGGGTGGCGGGGGCCCAGTCGGGGGCCGCCTCCCGCAGGGCGTCGAGGGCGGACCGTACCGCCTCGAAGGTCGCGGGCATCCGGTACGCGGCGTACGCGGCGACGTCGGAGCGGTCGCGGAGCACCGGCGCGTCGGTGGGGGTGGTGCCGCGGTAGTTGGCGATGAGCCGGTCCACGGCCCGGGCCGCCTGCCGGGGCGGCAGGCCGTCGAGCAGTCCGGCCAGTGCCGCACGCAGTGTTTCCGCATTGGGGAGGGTGGCGTTCACCGACGAATTGTAGGCAAAGACGACGCACCCGGCGCCGCCGCGCTATCCGCGTAGAACTGCGCGGAATCCGAACTGCCGCGATGCCTGCCCAAGTTGCTACGCTGACCGCCGCGAGGTCGGGATTACCCATCGAGGGGAACCATGAGACAGAAGATCGTGCGCCTGGTTCTGGTCGGCGGAGCACTCGTGCTCGTCATGCTTCTTCTGTTGGCCACGTGCGGAAGTGGCGAGAAGAGCAACGACGAGCCGAAGAAGCAGACCAAGAAGGGCCCGGCCGAGGTGACCCAGCTCACCGTTCCCTCCGCGTACGCGCCGGAGAACGGCTGGGAACTCATCGGCACCTCCCCCGACTACGCGCTGTCCCGGACGACGGGCCGTCTCGCCTATCTGGTGCGGGAGTCGGACACCAAGTACCAGCTGCGGACCATCGATTCGAAGACCGGGCAGCCCGGCTGGCACGGGGAGAGCTGGCGGCCCCCGTCCCCGAAGCACTTCCCGCGGCTCCTCCAGGTCACCGTCGACGACCACGAGTACTTCGTGACGTGGGCGTACGGAAAGGTCGGCGAGAACGCGCTGACCCCCGCCGACACGATCGTCTCGCTGGACGTCTACGACGTGGAGGACGGCTCCCGGCGGCGCGTCGAGGTGCCGTGGAACTCCGTACCGACGGTCTCCACCACCGGCCCCGGCATCCTCATCAGCGACGGCCGGACCAACAGCACGGTGGTCGACCCGGTGACCGGCCGGGTGGCGGACGTGGCGCCCTCCGCGCTCAAGTACCCGAAGGGCTGCAAGACCTGCAAGCAGCTCACCGAGGTGCGCGGGCTGACGCAGAAGGGGCTGCTGGTCAGCGGGTCCAGGGAGTTCTGGGTGCAGGGCGGCTGGTTCAGCCGCAACGTCGCGCCCAAGGGGACGGACAAGGTCAGCGGGATCCCGACCTCGGTGCTCCCCGGTCTGATCCTGGCGAAGTGGCAGCTCGACAAGAAGGCCAAGCGCGCCGCCACCCACGACCTGTGGGCGGTGCACGACGCGGAGTCGGGCAAGACGCTGGCCTCGGTGCAGTGCAGCAAGCCGGCGATAAAGCCGGGCCAGTACCCGCAGCTGGTCGCCGCCCCGTCGGGCAGCTACCTGGTGGCCGGGCCGCTCGCCTTCGACCTGGCCACCAAGCGCGGGTTCTGCTTCGAGGGGGCGGACGGCACCAAGCCGCTGACGCTGGCGTCCGTGAACGACGAGGGCGTCGCGTACGGCGCGACGAGCGCGCGCAACGCGGCCGACGTCCTGGCCGGCGGCGGCTCCCCCGTCGCGGTCGCGGTCCGCAGCGGTTCGACGGGCGCCCTGCCGTCCAACGTGCGGCTGCCGGGCGGGGAGACGGCGGACGGGGTCGGGCTGTTCCGCTGGACGGACGAGAAGGACCGCCCGCATCTGATCGGCTACCCGAGGTCGGCCTCGTAGGGCCGCCCACCGGACCGTGACGGGCCGGACGGACCGGGTGCACCGCCCGGGTCCGTCCGGCCCGTCCGGTTTTCCGGAACTCCTCCGGCCGCCCGAAAACGCGGTCGCGCCGGGCCGTGCCCCGTTGCCACAAGGGGACACGGGGATCTGGACCGACGCCTTCGTCGCGCCCCCGGAACCGGCTCCGCTGCGGCCGGAGGCGTTCGGCCGGCTCGCGGTCGAGCCGGCGCGCGAGCGCGTGGTCCGGACCTCGTGGGCGCTCCTCGCGGGCAGGCTGTGCGTCAACGCGAGCCTCGACCGGGGCAGCGTCAGCGGGCAGGCCCGCCGGGACCGGCCTCCCGTCGGTACGGTGCTGCGGACCGAGGAGTACCCGGGTGAGGTGCCGGAGGACGATCCCCCGCCCTGGGGGCCCTCGTCAGGAGGCCGTCGACGTCCGCTGCCAGGGCCGGCACATCCCGAGGAAGCAGGCCAGCGCGCCCACCCCGCACACCAGCTGCACCAGGGCCATCGGAACGGCCGTGTCCTCGCCCGCGATCCCGACCAGCGGGGAGGCCACGGCACCGATCAGGAACGACGAGGTGCCGAGCAGCGCGGAGGCGGACCCGGCGGCGTGCTTCGTGCGCATCAGGGCCTGCGCGTTGGTGTTCGGCGCCGCGAGCCCCATCGCCGACATCAGCACGAACAGCCCGGTCGCGACCGGTACCAGGCCCACGTCCCCGAAGACCCCGGACGTCATCAGCAGCAGCGCGGTGGCGGCCAGCACGATGGCCGAGAGCCCGAAGGTCAGCACCTTGTCCAGGCTGACCCGGCCGACCAGCAGCTTGCCGTTGATCTGGCCCACGGCGACCAGCCCGATCGAGTTGACGCCGAAGAGCAGGCTGAACGTCTGCGGCGAGGCCCCGTAGATCTCCTGCATGACGAACGGCGAGGCGCTCACGTACGCGAAGAGGGCGGCGAAGGCGAGGCTGCCCGCGATCATGTAGCCGGTGAAGACCCGGTCGGCGAGCAGTCCGCGCATGGTGCGCAGGGTGTCCCCGATCCCGCCGGTGTGCCGGTCCTGCGGCGGCAGGGTCTCGTGCAGCCACTTCCAGACGACCAGGGTGAGGACCAGGCCGACGAGGGTGAGGACGGCGAAGACGCCCCGCCAGTCGGTGAACCGCAGCACCTGTCCGCCGATGAGCGGCGCGATGATCGGGGCGACGCCGGAGATCAGCATCAGGGTGGAGAAGAACCTGGCCATCTCCACGCCGTCGTACATGTCGCGCACCACGGCGCGGGCGATGACGATGCCCGCCGCACCGGCCAGGCCCTGGAGCAGGCGGAAGCCGATGAGGAGTTCGACGGTGGGGGCGAAGACGCAGAGCGCGGTGGCGACGACGTAGACGATCATGCCGAGGAGCAGCGGCCCGCGCCTGCCCCACCGGTCGCTCATCGGTCCGACGACGAGCTGTCCGAGCGCCATGCCGGTGAGGCAGGCGGTGAGGGTGAGCTGGATGGTCGCGGCGGGGGCCCGCAGGGACTCGGTGACCGCGGGCAGGGCCGGGAGGTACATGTCCATGGAGAGCGGCGGCAGTGCGGTGAGGCCGCCGAGGACGAGGGTGACCAGGAGTCCGGTGCGGCTGGCCGCCCGGGTGGCGACCGGCCCGCCCGGGGGCGTTTCGGCGGCGGTCCCGTCCGCCCTGCCGGGCCGGTCGGTCTTCCGGTCCGTGGTTCCGGTGCCGGGGGCGGTCACCGGCTCCGCCGTCCCGGTTCCGGTGGTCGATATGTGGGTGCGTTCCTGCTGGGCCCGGCTTGCGCCGCTCTCCGGCATTGTCATCTCCATGTCGTTGAATCCGCATCTATGCTCTCAGCTCAGCTGGACTGGTCGAGACCTTCCTGGGGAGCAGTCATGACGGGCATGGACAGGGTCGTGCGGTGGGGCGTGCTGGCCACCGGCGGCATCGCCGCGACATTCGCCGGGGACCTCCGGTCGTTGCCGGGTTCGGAGGTGGTGGCGGTCGCGTCCCGCACGGAGACCTCCGCGCGGGCGTTCGCCGAGCGGTTCGGAATACCCCGGGCGTACGGCGACTGGGCCTCGCTCGCCGCCGACGACGAGGTCGACGTGGTGTACGTGGCGACACCGCACTCGGCGCACCGGGAGGCGGCCGCGCTCTGTCTGGAGGCCGGGAAGCACGTGCTGTGCGAGAAGGCGTTCACGCTCAACGCCCGGGAGGCCGAGGAGTTGGTGAAGCTCGCCCGGGACCGGGGGCTCTTCCTGATGGAGGCCATGTGGACGTACTGCGATCCGGTCGTCCGGCGCATGACGGAGCTGGTGCGGGACGGCGCCATCGGCGACATCCGCACGGTGCAGGCCGACTTCGGGATCACGGGTCCTTTCGGGGCCGGGCACCGGCTGCGCGACCCGGCGCTGGGCGGTGGCGCGCTGCTGGACCTCGGGGTCTACCCGGTCTCGTTCGCGCAGTTGCTGCTGGGCGAGCCGGACCGGGTGCAGGCGGACGCGCTGCTCTCCCCCGAGGGCGTCGATCTGCACACCGCGATGCTGCTGGGCTGGTCGGAGGCGGGCGCCTCGGCGCTGCTGAACTGCTCGATCGTGGCGGACACCCCGCGGACCGCCTCGATCACCGGCACGAAGGGGCGGATCGACTTCCCGCCCGGCTTCTTCCACCCGGAGCGGTTCGTGCTGCACCGGCCGGGACACGATCCCGAGGAGTTCACCGCCGAGGGCTCCGGAGCCGCCGGCGAGGGGCTGCGCGGCCTTCAGTTCGAGCAGGCCGAGGTGGCGCGGGCACTGCGGGCGGGCGAGACGGAGTCGCCGCTGGTGCCGCTGGACGGTTCGCTCGCCGTGATGCGGACGCTCGACGCGGTACGGGACCGCATCGGCGTCCGCTACCCGGCCGACGGCTGAATCAGGCGGGCACGAGGCCCTGGTTGCCCACCTCCGTGACGAAGGAGGCGGCGGTCGAGAGCGGCGCGCCGGGGGTGGTGACGGCCGACACCGTGCGGTAGTCGGCGCGCGCCTGCTTCTGGTCCAGCGTGACGACGGCGTAGCCGCGCCGGCCGTTGAAGAACTTCAGGTGCGGGTTGGCCCGCATCTGGTTGTTCCAGCTGCCGGGCCGGTCCGAGCCGTCCTTGCCGCTGGTGATGGACGTGGCGACGATCTCCGTGCCGACGGTGCGCGAGGACGGGTCGCCGAAGTCCTTCTTCAGGTCGAAGCCGTAGCCGACGTGCACGTCGCCGGTCAGCACCATCAGGTTGTCGATGCCCGCCGCCTCGGCGCCCCGGATGATCCGCTCCCGGGACGCGGGGTAGCCGTCCCACGCGTCCATGGACACCTTGAACGCGTCGGTGGGGACGTCGTGCCGCTGGGCGAAGACGACCTGCTGGGGCACGACGTTCCAGATGGCCCGCGAGGCGTGCCAGCCGTCGAGCAGCCAGCGTTCCTGGGCGGCGCCGGTCATGGTGCGCGACGGGTCCTCGGACTCCGGTCCGGGCTTCTGCCAGCCGTCGCCGTACGCCTGGTCGCTGCGGTACTGGCGGGTGTCGAGGATGTCGAACTGGGCGAGCCGGCCGAACTGGAGGCGCCGGTAGAGCTTCATGTCGGGGCCGGCCGGCCGCTGCGGGGTGCGCAGCGGCTGGTTCTCCCAGTACGCGCGGTAGGCGGCGGCCCGGCGCAGCAGGAACTCCTCCGGCGGGACGTCGTTCTCGGGGGTGCCGCCCGCGTAGTTGTTCTCGGTCTCGTGGTCGTCCCAGGTGACGACGAAGGGGTGCGCGGCGTGGGCGGCGCGCAGGTCGGGGTCGGACTTGTAGAGGGCGTACCGCAGCCGGTAGTCCTCCAGCGTGACCGTCTCCCGGTTGAAGTGGGCGGGGAGCCTGCGGTCGGTGTGGTTGCGGGCCCCGCCGGTGGCGTTGACGGCGTACTCGTAGAGGTAGTCGCCGAGGTGGAACACGACGTCCACGTCCTCCTGGGCGAGGTGCTTGTACGCGGTGAAGTAACCGTCGTGGTACGCCTGGCAGGAGACGGCGGCCAGGCTCAGCTCGCTGTTGCGGGCGCCGCGGGCGGGGGCGGTGCGGGTCCGGCCGACGGGGCTGGTCCAGGTACCGGCGCGGAAGCGGTAGTAGAGGACGCGGTCGGCGTCGAGGCCCTTGACCTCGACGTGGACGCTGTGGTCGAACTCCGGGTGGGCGGTGACCGATCCGCGCCGGACGATGCGGGAGAAGCGCTCGTCGCGGGCGAGTTCCCAGCGCACCCGCACCCGGGCCCGGGGCAGTCCGCTGTCGGCCTCGTACGGGCGCGGCGCGAGTCTCGTCCACAGCAGGACCGAGTCGGGCAGCGGGTCGCCGGAGGCGACGCCGAGGGTGAACGGATCGTCGGTGATCTTCCGGGCGTCCAGCTCGGCGGCGCTCGCGGTGCCCGCGGTCGGCAGGTTGACCGAGAAGGCGAGCGCGGCGGCGGCACCGGTGACCGTGAGGAAACGGCGGCGGCCGATGCTCCTGGCGGCGTCGCGCATCTCCTGCTGGTGCGATGAGTGCGTCATCTGTCCCTCCCCTTACTGGTGGTGTACTCGGCCAGTCCACCGGTCCGGCACATCGAGCGGCTGTCGTGTTCGCGTCGATCGGGCGTCGGGGGGATGAGTAATGCGGCAGGAACGGGTTCACGGGACAAAGCGCCCACGCGTGGCCGGGAGCGGGGCCCGCCCCCGGCGACCGGCCGTGGGGCGAACCGCCTGCCCCGCGCGCCTTCTTGACCCCCTATGACCCCATGCGTCCCGGGTGCTTCGGGACGGGAAGGGCGTACGCTGCGGCCCCATGAGCGACAAAGCGTTGAACTCGGATGCGAAGACGGCGGTCGTGACGGGCGCGGGTTCCGGGATCGGCCGGGCGGTGGCGCTCGCCCTGACCGGCGCCGGCTGGTCGGTGGCGCTCGCGGGCCGGCGTCCCGGGCCCCTCGCCGAGACCGCGATGCTGGCCGGGGCGGACGCCCGGGTGATCACCGTTCCCGCCGACGTGTCCCGCCCCGAGGACGTGACGGCGCTCTTCTCCTCGGTCCGGGAGTGCTTCGGCCGTCTCGACCTGCTCTTCAACAACGCGGGGACGTTCGGCCCGGGCGCCGTGCCGGTCGAGGACCTCTCGGTGGAGGACTGGCGGGCGGTGGTGGACGTGAACGTGACGGGCGCGTTCCTGTGCGCGCAGGCCGCGTACCGGCTGATGAAGGAGCAGCACCCGCAGGGCGGCCGGATCATCAACAACGGCTCGATCTCCGCCCACGCGCCGCGCCCCCACTCGGTCGCCTACACCACGACCAAGCACGCCATGACCGGGCTGACGAAGTCGCTGTCGCTGGACGGCCGTCCGTACCGGATCGCCTGCGGTCAGATCGACATCGGCAACGCGGCCACGGACATGACCGAACGGATGCGGACCGGCACCCTCCAGGCCAACGGCGAACTCGCGGTCGAGCCGGTGATGGCGGCGGCGGACGTGGCCCGGACGGTGCTCCACATGGCGGAACTGCCGCTGGAGGCGAACATGCAGTTCGCCACGGTCCTGGCGACGACGATGCCGTACGTGGGACGCGGCTGAGGAAGCGCGCCGCACGCGGGACGTCCGTCACGTGCCGGACGCGGCCGGCGGCCCCCGCCCGAACCGGGCCCCGGGCGGGGGCCGTTGCCGTCCACCGGAAGGCGCACCCCCCGGCCGGGCCGCCCCCGCCGCCCTCTATGCTCACAGTTCTTCACGAAAGCTCCACGGAAGGACCACAGCATGCGCATACGCGTCGCGGCGCCCCTCGCCCTGGCCGCCGCCACCGCCCTGGCCGGCCCCCTGTTCGTCACGGCCCCGGCGTCGGCCGCCCCGCACCAGGCCGGACTGCACCTCGGGAAGATCCAGTACGACAGCCCCGGCAAGGACAACCGCAGCAACACGTCCCTCAACGCCGAGTGGGTGGACATCCACAACAACGGCAAGTCCAAGCTCCAGCTCAAGGGCTACAAGCTCAAGGACAACACCGGCTACACGTACACCTTCGGCAGCTACACCATCGGCGCCGGCAAGACCGTCAAGGTCCACACGGGCCGGGGCAAGAACGCGTCGGGCCACGTCTACTGGAACCGCGGTTCGTACGTCTGGAACAACACCGGCGACAAGGCCCGGCTGATCAAGCCGAACGGCAAGCTCCAGGACTCCTGCTCCTGGACGAGGTCGAGCAAGGGCACCAAGAACTGCCACTGACCCCGGTCCGGCCCCCGTCGCGGCCCGCACCGGCCCCGCACCGCCCTTCGGGGCGGCCCGGACGACCGGCCGGGGCCGGTCCGGGCGGCCGGGGAATGCCCCGGGCCGCGACGGGGTTGATCAGCGGTATGCCCCAGAATCCAGCCACCGAGGTCCTGCGCTACACCGCGTTCTCCGCCGACCCCCGGGGCGGCAATCCGGCAGGAGTCGTCCTGGACGCGTCCGGTCTCGACGCGCCCGCGATGCTCGCGGTCGCCGCGGAACTGGGCTACAGCGAGTCCGCGTTCCTGACGGGACGGTACGAGCCGGACGGCGCGGCCCCGGCGACCGGCCGGGGGTACGCCATCCGCTACTTCAGCCCGAAGGCCGAGGTCCCGTTCTGCGGCCACGCCACCGTGGCGACGGCCCTCGCGCTGGCCGAGCGCGACGGCCCCGGCGAGCTGGTGTTCAGCACCTCCGCGGGGCCGGTGCCGGTCACCGTCGTCCGGGAGGGCGGCGAGCTCCGCGCCACGCTCACCAGCGTCGAACCGCACGTCGCGCGGATCGCGCCCGACGACCTGGCCGAGGCGCTCGCCGCCCTGGACTGGCCGGCCGCCGACCTCGACCCGGCCCTGCCGCCCCGGATCGCCTACGCGGGCGCCCGCCACCTGGTGCTGGCCGCCGCGACCCGCGAACGCCTCGCCGACCTCTCCTACGACTTCGCACGCCTCGAAACCCTCATGCACCGGCTGGATCTGACGACGGTTCAGCTGGTGTGGCGGGCGGCGCCGGACGTCTTCCACGTCCGTGACCCGTTCCCGGTCGGCGGTGTGGTCGAGGACCCCGCCACCGGCGCGGCTGCCGCGGCCTTCGGCGCCTATCTGCGCGCGGAGGGCCTCGCCCCGGACAGCGCGGTCCTCACCCTCCACCAGGGCGAGGACATGGGCCGCCCCGGCACCCTCACCGTCGAGCTGCGCGCGGGCGACCCCCGGGTGCGGGTGAGCGGGACGGGAACCCGGATCGACGCCTGACGGCCCCGGCCGGGGCGGGCCGCCCGGGGACGGCTCCGGGCGGCGTTCCCGTCACGCGTCCCGGCCACCGATCAGCGACATCAGCAGCGCGTGGGTGCCGGCGTCCGCGGCGGCCACGAGTCCGCGACCGCCCCGTTCGACCGGGACGCCGTCCACGCCGGTGACCACACAGCCCGCGGCCCTGCACAGGGCGATGCCGGCCGCGAAGTGGACGCTCCCGGACAGGTCGCCGCCGTCGGTGACGTACGCGGCGCGCCGGCCGGCCGCGACCCAGGCCAGGGCCAGCGTCGTGGACCCCACCCGCGGCCGGAACCGTTCGACGAACCCGGGGCGGGCCAGCAGGTCCGTGGCCCGGAACGCGGGCGCGCCCGGGAACGGCGGGTCCAGGTTGACGTCCACCAGCCGGGTGTCGGAGGTGGGCACCAGGGGCGCGTCGGCCCCGTCCCGCCGCACCCGGGCGGTCCTCCCGTCGGTGAGGAAGACCTCGCCGCCGAAGGGGTCGGCCACGGCCGCCGCCCCGCCGCGCAGCGCCACGTTGACGGCCACCAGCATGGTGCCGGCCGCGTAGTTGAGCGTGCCGCACAGGGGGTCGACCAGCCACTGGCGCACGGAGTCGGCCGCGCCCCGCTGTCCGCCCTCCTCGCCGAGCACCGCGTCCTCGGGCCGGGCCGCGCGGATGACGTCGAGGATCGCCCGCTCGGCCGCCACGTCGGCGGCGGTGGCGAAGTCCCCGGCGCCCTTGTCGATGCGGTCGAGCCGTCGGCCGTACATGCCGCGCACCACGTCCGCACCGGCCCGTGCCGCGGCTGCCGCGACCTCGGAATCATCGGTGTCCACACAGGAGTTGACCATGCCGTGCAGGGTAACGGCGCCGCCCGCCGGGGGTCCGGACCGCCCTCGGAGCCGCTTCTCCAGCAGGGTGACCCCGTAGACGTGGCCGAGGCCGCCGTCCTTCAGGTGCTCGCGGACGGTCTCGTAGCCCGCCGCTTCGTAGTACTCCCGGAGCCGGGCGTTGTCGGCCAGGCAGTCGAGCCGGCAGAGCGCGCGGCCCGCTTCGGCGATCCGGGCCTCCGCCCGTGCCAGCATCCGGCGCCCGGCGCCCGGGGGCGCGACGCGGCGGTCCGTCATGAGCCGGTGGACGTAACCCGCGTCCGGGGCCTGCGGGCCCCAGGCCGCCGGGTCGTCCCACCACAGCTCCCAGGCCCCGGCGAGGGGCCCGTCCGCCCCGAGGGCGGCGAGCCAGACCTCGCCCTCGTCCAGCCGTTCCCGGAAGTGCTGGAGACCGAGTTCGCCCGGCTTCCACTGGTCGATGCCGTGCGCGATCTGCCACCGCGCCGCGTCGTCCCGCAGCCGGACCAGCTCCGGCAGATCGGGCTCGCCCGCGCGGCGGAAGCTCAGGGGCACGTGCTCCGCCGTGCCGGACCGGGAAAGAAACTGGCCATCGGATATCTCGTTGCTCACATGCGGGCACCCTATGCCTGCCGACGGATGGTACGAAGTCCGTCCCGAGTGCCGGGGCCCGGCCCCCCGGACCCCATGACCGGTCCTCACCACAGGAGTTGTCGATGTCCGTCCGCAGAGTCGTCCCCAACCTCCGCACCACCGGCGTCCCCACCACCGAGGGAATGCGGCGGAGCAAGGAGTTCTACGGCCGGCTGGGGCTCCAGGAGGTCATGAACCACGGCTGGATCGTGACGCTCGCCTCGCCGTCGGAACCCTCGGTGCAGCTGAGCCTCATGGGCTCCGACGCGACCGCCCCGGTCTCGCCGGACATGAGCGTGGAGGTGGAGGACGTGGACGCGGTCCACGCCGCCATGAAGGAGAGCGGAGCGGAGATCGTGTACCCCCTGAGCGACGAGGAGTGGGGCGTGCGCCGCTTCTTCGTGCGCGACCCGGACGGCCGGGTCGTCAACGTCCTGGAGCACCGCTGACGGCCTCCGGCACGGCGACGGAGTCGTCCTCGTACGGGAGGATCCGCCGCAGCAACCCCTTGGGATGACCTCGTTTGCGCCATTCCCTCGGGTAGCCGATGGAGACCTCCTCGAAGCGGACGCCGTCGTACCGGGTCGTGCGGGGGATGTGCAGATGGCCGTAGACCATCGCCGCCACGTTGAAGCGCCGGTGCCAGTCGGCGGTGAGTTCCGTCCCGCACCACTGGGCGAACTCGGGGTACCACAGCACGGCCATCGGGTCGCGCACGAGGGGCCAGTGCCCGGCGATGACCAGCGGGATCTGCGGGTCGTGCGCCGCGAGCCGCCGTTCCGTCTCCGCGACCCGGGCCCGGCACCAGGCGTCCCGGCTCGGGTACGGGTCGGGGTGCAGCAGGAACTCGTCGGTGCACACCACCCCCGTCCGGTGCGCGTACTCCAGGGACTCCTCCTTGGTCGTGGTGCCCGGCGCCCGGAAGCTGTAGTCGTACAGCAGGAACACGGGCGCGACTGCCACCGGTCCGCCCGGCCCCCGCCACAGCGGATACGGGTCCTCCGGCGTGGTCACCCCGAGGCTCCGGCACAGCTCGACCAGGTGCTCGTACCGTCGCCGGCCCCGCAGCTGGACGGGGTCGTTCTTGGGCGTCCACAGCTCGTGGTTCCCCGGCGTCCAGATGACCCGCGCGTACCGGTCCGCGAGCAGCCGCAGCGCCCACTCCACATCGGCCACCCGCTCCGCGACGTCACCGGCGACGATCAGCCAGTCCTCGTCCGATTCCGGCCGCAGGGACTCGACGAGGGGGCGGTTGTCCGCCATTCCCACGTGGAGGTCGCTCACCGCCAGCAGAGAGCCACGGCTTCCAACGGCACGATCGGACATGCGGAACCTTCCCGGGGAACGGCTGGAACAGATGATCCAGCACCTGGCGGGCATGAATCCTCCTACGGTCACTCAGCTTGGCAGGAGAGGCGCATGGGGTTCGACGTGGGGGCGCGTGTTCTGACGGCGCCTCGCCCGGTCCGCTCGGCGGAATCGACGCCTCCGGGCGGATCGGCCCCGCCGGTACGGCCGCCCGGAGGGCTCCGCCACTCCCCCGGGGCCGGTGAGGGGGCCGATCGGTGGCTTTCGGGACTGGCGGCCGGAACGAGCGGGGGCATGATGGAGAAGTCCGTGGCCACGGGTACGGACGCGGACGCACGGGCCTTCCGGGAAGGACGCGGGCATGCGACGACCGGGGCACGCGGTGCGGAGAGCGGCGCCCGGCGCGGAATCATGGACGGCGCCGGGAAAGGGAGCTGAGTACGTGGTGGACGGAAAGACCCTCCCGGGCGCGGCCGTGCACAGCGGACTCCCGTTCGCGGACGGCGCGGCCGGGGCCCTGCTCGACGCCGGGGGACGAGTCATCGGCTGGACCCCGGCGGCGGCGGAGCTGCTCGCCCTGCCCGCCGAAGCCGTCTGCGGCCGTCCGGTGCGGGAACTGCTCGCGGATCCCGGCGCACGGTCCGGGCTGTGGGTCGACCGGTCGCAGGGCGGCCGGTCCGGGGCCGTCCGGTCCGGCGAGGCGGTGGTGCGTACCGGCCGGGGCGAGAAGCTGGGCATCGTCTTCCAGGTCCTGCCCCTGGCATGCGAGGAGCCCGTCCCCGGTACCGGGACTTCCGCGGAACCGGCGCGGTACTTCGTGCTGGGGGCTCCCGCCGGGATGGTCTCCCGGTGGCGGCAGGACCGGGCGTTCACCCGGGAGCTCTTCCTCCAGGACCGGCTGGGCCTCGCCGTCTTCGACGAGGAGCTGCGGCTGGTCAGGACCAACACCCATCTGTTCCCGTACACCGGTCTCCCGCCGGACCTGCGCGGCCGGCGCCTCGGCGACTTCCTGGAGGCCGACGGCGCGGCGGCGGTCGAGCGGCGGCTGCGGGAGGTCCTGCGGACGGGCCGGCCGCTGATCCTGGCGGAGGAGCGGGTGCGGACCATCGAGGATCCCGCCGGCGGGGCGGTGATGGCGGTCTCGGCGTTCCGGCTCCAGGCGCCGGACGGGCAGGTCTTCGGCGTCACCGCGCTGTTCACGGACGTCACCGAGCAGCGCCGTTCCGACGAGCGCCTGGCGATCCTGCACCACGCCACCGCGGCCGTCGGCGGGTCGCTGTCCGTCACGGGCACCGGCGAGGAGCTGGCCGCCGTGCTGGTGCCCGCCCTGGCCGACGCCGCCGTGGTGGAGATCGCGGAGGCGGTGTTCACGGGCGAGGAACCGGTCCCGGGCAAGGACGGACGGCTGCCGCTGCGCCGGACCGCCGTGGCGGGGGAACCCGCGACGGCGGTACCGGCCGACACCGCGGTCCCGGCCGACACGGGGCCGTCCGTCACCGGCTCCCCCGCGTCGATGACCGCCCCGCTGCGGGCCCGGGGCAGCTTCCTCGGCCGGGTGACCGTGCGGCGCGCGCCCGACCGCCCCGACTACGAACCGGCCGACCTGGACCTGTTGTGCGAGATCGCCGCACGCGCGGCCCTCGCCCTGGACAACGCCCGCCGCTACACCCGGGAGCACCGGTCGGCCGTCGGCTTGCAGCGCAGTCTGCTGCCGCCCGCGCAGGCCGAGACGGTCGCCGTGACCACGACCGGTTTCTATCTGCCGGCCGATCCCGCCACCGGGGTCGGCGGCGACTGGTTCGACGTGATCCCGCTCTCCTCCGCCCGGGTCGCCCTGGTCGCCGGGGACGTCGTCGGCCACGGGCTGGGGGCCACCGCCACCATGGGGCGGCTGCGCACCGCCGTCCGCACCCTCGCCGACCTCGAACTGGAACCGGACGAGCTGATGGTGCACCTGGACGATCTGGTCTCCCAGCTCCGCGACGAACCCCACGACCTCACCCGACCGGACGACGACGGGGCGCCGCCCGAGGGCTGGACCGACCCGATCGGCGCCACCTGCCTGTACGCCGTCTACGACCCGGTCTCCCGGCGCTGCGCGATGGTCTCGGCCGGGCACCCCCCGCCCGCCGTCGTGGCCCCGGACGGGACCGTCTCGTACGTGGAGCTGAACCCCGGGCCGCCGCTGGGCGTCAGCGGTCTGCCCTTCGAGACGGCCGAGGTCGAACTGGCCCCCGGCAGCATCCTCGCGCTCTACACGGACGGGTTGATCGAGGGACGCGACAGCGACCTGGACGAGGGCATGGCCGAACTGCGCCGCCGCCTGGCCCGCCCCGGCGCCATCACCGCACCGTTGCGGGAGCTCGGCCAGGAGATCATCTCCGGCCGGCCCGAGCACCACCTCGCCGACGACGTCACGCTGCTGCTCGCCCGTACCCACGCGGTACCGCCCGGGAACACGGCTGTCTGGCCGGTGGACCCGGACCCGGCCGCCGTCGCCCGGGTCCGGCAGGAGGCGGCCCGGCAACTGCGCACCTGGGGCCTGGAGGAGCTGGTCTTCACCACCGAACTGGTGCTGAGCGAGCTGGTCACCAACGCCATCCGCTACACCGGCGGCCCGGTCGAGGTGCGGCTGATCCGGGCGGCCCAGCTGACCTGCGAGGTCTCCGACCCCAGCGCCACCCAGCCCCGCATGCGGCGGGCCCGGCTCACCGACGAGGGGGGCCGCGGCCTGTATCTGGTCGCGCAGCTCACCACGCGCTGGGGCAGCCGCTACACCCGGCGCGGCAAGACGATCTGGGCCGAACAGCCGCTCCCGTCCGCGAACGGTCCGCGAGCGGACGGGGACGTTCCGGTCCTGGAAATCCCGGGGTTCCTGGACGGGGAGGTCCTGGAGCCGTGACCGGCACGGGGCCGGGCCCGCGCGCCGCCCTCGCGGACACGGCTCCCCCGCCCCATGCCGACCACGGCCGCGTCGGGGCGGCACCGGCCACGGCCCCCGCCGCCTCACGCACGGGCGAACTCCGGGAACTCCGGGGATCGTTGTGGCGTCGGTCCCGGTGTGGCCGAACCCTCACCGAACCCCGCCCCGCCCGAGTGGCCCCACTGCGGCCACGGCGCCGCCCCCGCGACGGACCCGATCGGCTGCCGCGGTGTCCGCGCCCCGGGCCGCACCGCGTGCCTGCCCCATCTGGAGGAACGTGATCGCGACCGCTTCCTCACCGGCCTCGGCCCCGGCGACGACATCGACCTCCGGGGCTGCACGCTCACGGAGAGCCTCTGGGACGACATCTGCTCATCGCTGGAGAACGAGGCGGGCCCCGAGTTCGGGCATGCCCGGCTGGACGAGGTGGTTTTCGAGGGCGACACCGTATTCGATCACGTCACGTTCGGCAGAGCCGATTTCACGGGAGCCGTGTTCACCGGTGCCCCGTCCTTCGTGAACTCCCACTTCACGGAGGCCGCTAAATTCGAGGGTGCGGAGTTCGGCGGCACCGTGAACTTCGAGGGCGGCCGATACGAGGGACCCATGTTCTTCGATCGGGCCGCATTCCTCGGAGACGCGATATTCAGCAATCTCGAATTCCGCTTCGGAAGCTGGCTCAACCACACCCGATTCGAACGCGATGTCTCTTTTCTGGGCTGCAAGCTCTACGGCGGATTCTGGCTCGGCGAGTCACATGTCGCGGGATCGACGCACTTCCTGGACTGCGCCCTGGGCCCCACCGCGCTCAACGGAACGGTCTTCTCCGGGGAGACCGACTTCGACCGCGTGTCCGTCGCGGGCGGCTGCAACCTCGAACGGGCCCGCATCCACCCGGCACCGCTCTTCGGCCCCATCGTCTGCGAAGGGCCCGTGAGCCTGGTCGACGCACAGATCACGGCATCGACCGTGATGGACATCTCGGCCACCGAAATATGGCTGAACGGCGCCACCTTGCAGGAGTCGGTGACCCTCCGGGCGAGATACGCGTCGGTCGACCTGGCCAGGGCCCGTCTCTTCTTTCCCTGCACCGTCACGACGGACCACGCCCCCAGCGAACGGCCGGATGAATCCGCCCTCGCCTCCCACGCGCTGTCGGCCGTCACGTCCGATCAGCCGATTCGGCACTGGACGCACGACCTGGTCACCGCATCGATCGTTTCCCTCAAGGGCGTCGACGCCTCCTTCCTCCTCCTCTCCGATGTCGATCTGACCCGATGTGAGTTTTCCGGCGCGCACCATCTCGACCAGCTCCGCCTCGAAGGGTACTGGCATCTCGGCAACTCACCCCATTTCGATACCTGGCGCGGCGTTCTTCCGTTCCAGCCGGCCCGACGCCTGGTGCTGGAGGAGGAACGGAAATGGCGGGCGCTGCGCAACCGGCGCGACTACGAGGCACAGGGGTGGGGGCGACGCCCCGACCGGGAACAGGACGTCCCGGGGCTCGCGACCCTCACCACCACCTACCGCCAGCTCCGCAAGGCCCGCGAGGACGCCAAGGACGAGCCGGGCGCCACGGACTTCTACTACGGCGAGATGGAGATGCGCAGGCACAGCCGGAGGTGGAACCAGGCGGAACGGTGGCTGCTCCAGGCGTACTGGCTGCTGTCCGGCTACGGTCTGCGTGCCTCACGCGCTCTCGGCTGGCTCTCCGCCTCGATGTTCGTCACCATCCTGCTGATGATGGGTTTCGGACTCCCCCAGTCCGCACCGAAGCAGGAGGCGACGGGGGTCGTCCCGGCGGGCGGGGGCAGGGTCTCCTTCGAGATCGACAAGGAGGACCCGAAGAACCCCACCGGCGACCGGTTCACGGCGAAGCGCTTCGAGAAGGCACTCGACATCACGCTCAACTCGGTGGTGTTCCGTTCGAGCGGCCAGGACCTGACCACGGCCGGCAAGTACATCGAGATGGTGTCCCGGTTCTCCGAGCCGGTCCTGCTCGGTCTCGCGGCGCTCGCCGTCCGGGGGCGTGTGAAACGGTGAACGGGAAAGGGGTGTCCCTTGAACGGACGGGGCGGTGCGGCCGGCGGGGAGGGCGGGTGGCATGAGGGATGCCTGGAAGCGCGCGGGGGGCGCCGTGGCGCGCGCGGTCCGGTCGGCGCAGCGGTGGACACCGCGCCGATCGCGCCTGACGGGGGCGCTGTTGGGCCTCGGAGCGGCGCTGGTGCTGGTGGGGTCCGGGCTGGCGGGCGGCGTCCTGGGCCACGACTGGGAGCTCGCGAAACTGCCGCTGACCGTGGCGTCGGTCGTCGTGATACTCGGTCTGCCGCTGATCCTCGTACCGACGGAGAAGCAACTGCTGGTGATCCTGCCCTGCCTGATAGTCCTGCTGATCTCGACGCTGGCCGGCTTCCGCGACGCCGTGCTGAGCCTGCGCGGCGAACGGACGCCCGCGACGGTCACCGAGGTCACCCGCGGCCGGAAGCCGAACACCGGGGGCGACGAGTACACGTGCGGGATCCGGCTCCCGGACGGCCGCAGGACGTCCGTCACGGGCACGAAGGTCTGCACCGCGTACACCCGCGTCGGTGACCGCATCGATGTGTACGCCGACCCGCACGACCTGGTCCCCCCGAAGGGAACGGCCCCCGTGATCACGTTTCCCGTCCTCGGGACGGTCGTCGGAGCGGCCACGCTGGTGCTGGTCGTGGCGGCGTCCCGGACGATGGGCCACCGGCGCCGCACGCCCGGCTAGCCGGCATTCCGCGTCGAACACCATCGCCGGGTGGACGAGGCGCGATTCCTGGACCTGCTCGACAACCTGTGCCGTCGGCCCGCGATGTTCACCGGCGAGCGGACGGTCTCCTCCGTCGCCGCCTTCCTGACCGGCTACTACATCGGCGTCTCCCATGCCGGGCCCGGATCCGGGCCCCCGGGGCGTTCTCCGCACGGGCAGTGGGGAAGGTGGGTCGAGATGCGCTACGACGTCTTCGACCCCGCGTGGTCCTGGAGCCGGATCCTGCTGCACCACCACGGCGACGACCAGAGGGTCTTCGAGGTCCTTCCGGCCCTGTTCCGTCAGTTCCTGGCGGATCGGGACGCCCATGGCGCCGAAGGGCTCGCGGCGCGGCACCACGAGCAGTTCGCCGACCGGTGTCCGGCACCCGGACGGACGCACACCGCGCCCCCCCTGCTGAGCCCGGCCCGGTCGGTAGGGTCGCCCACGTGGTGAAGCGTGGCAGGAGCGCGGTGACGAAGGCGGAAGCGGGCACGGGCGCGGGCACGGATGCGGATGTGCCGTCCGGGGTGCCGGGCCCGTCACCGGTGTCCGGGAAGGCGTGGTGGTTCGACGCGGCGCTGTGGGTGGTGCTGGCCGGTGCCGGGATGTGGGGGTTCCGGTCCGCGTCGCAGCCCTCGGTGACCCGGGACGTGGTCCTGCCCTTCCTCGTACTGGCGGTGGCCGTTCCGGCGAGCCGCCGGTGGCCGGGCGCCGCGGTGTTCGCCGCCAACGGGCTGTGCGCGCTGGGCCTCGCGGACGAGTCGACCCCGGCCAACGCCCACCTCCTGGCCCTGGCCGCGATGACGTACCTGATGGGGGTCAGGGTGAGGGCGGGCCGCGTTCCCCTGGTGGTGCTCACCTCCTGCCTGGCCTTCGACCTCGCGCTGTGCGCGGTGCTCGGGCGGGGCGCGATCTGGTGGTTCTACGCGGTCACCATGCTGCCCGTCGCCCTGCTGGTGCCGTGGCTCGTCGGCCGTTACCAACAGGCGCGGCGGGCCCTGGTGTCGGGCGGCTGGCGACTGGCGCGGACCCTGGAGGAGCGGCAGCGGTTCGTCGCCGAGCAGGCCCGGCTGCGGGAGCGGACCCGCATCGCGGCCGACATGCACGACTCCCTCGGGCACGTACTGAGTCTCATCGCGCTGCGGGCGGGCGCGCTGGAGTTGTCGCCGACCCTGGGCGAGCAGGACCGTGACGACGTGGCGGAGCTGCGCAGGACCGTGTCCGAGGCCGTCGACCATCTGCGGGAGACGGTGACGGTGCTGCGCGACGGCCCCGGCGCGGGCCCCGAGGACTCCTCCGTCGAGTCCGTCGAGGAACTCCTGGAGCGGGCGGCCGCGTCCGGGGTCGTGGTGGACCTGGTCCGGGAGGGCGACAGCCCCTCCCCGTCCCCGCTCGTCGGGCACGCCGTGTACCGGGTGGTGCAGGAGTCGCTGACCAACGCGACGAAGCACGCCCCCGGCAGCGCCGTGCGCGTCCGGATCGTCCACGAGGGCGGCCGTACCGAGATCGGGGTGACCAACTCGGCCACCCCGACGGGTCCGTTGCCCGGACCGGTGCCGGGAAACCGGGGTCTCGCCGGGCTGCGGGAACGGGTGGGCGCGCTCGGCGGCGTCCTGCACGCCGGGCCGTTCGAGCGGGGGTTCCGGGTGACCGCCGTGCTGCCGGACCGGGTGGGCAGCACCCGGCCGGACCCCGTTCCGCAGCCCCCGCCCGACGACGGGGCGGAGTCGGCGCGCCGGATGGGCGACGCGCGGCGCAGGGTCCGGCTGCGGTTCGCGGTGGCGTTCGTCGCACCGGCCGCGCTCGCCCTGACGGTCCTGCCGTCCGCCGGGTACCTCGCCTACCAACTGGCGACGTGCATACTGCCCCCGACGTCCTACGCCGCCGTCCAAGTGGGGCAGGAACGGGCGGAGTTCGCCCATCTCCTGCCGGTACGGAGCTACCCCTACCCGCCCGACACCGCACGGTCCGCTCCCCGGCCGGACGGCAGCGCGTGCGAGTTCTACCGCTCGAACGGCAATCTCCTGGACCAGGTGGACCTGTACCGGCTGTGCTTCTCCGGCGATCGTCTGGTCGCCAAGGACGTCGTGCCGGGCGGCGGCCCCGGCAGCTCCTGAGATCCGGCCCCGGACGCGCGTTTCCCGGGAAGGGACGTGCGTCCGGGGCCGGGCCACCGGGGCGTCACCGGTCTCAGGCGTCCCTGCGCCGGAGCACCCAGGCACCGGCCGCGTGGGCGGCGACGGCCCACGCCACCAGGATCAGCAGGCCCACCGCGGCCGGGTAGGGGGCGCTGCCGTCGCCCAGCATGAGGTGGCCGCCCGCGGTCTGCGGCATGGCGTCGTTGACGGCCAACAGCACCGGGCCGCCCAGCCCGATCAGCATGCTGGGCAGGGCGGAGATCAGGAAGAACAGCACGGCCACCGCTCCCGCCGCGGTCCGCAGCGCGAACGACACCCCCACCGTCATCACCCCGGTCAGGGCGCAGTAGACGGCCATGGCGAGGATCTGGGAGACGGCCTCGGACAGTTCGAAGTCGGCGTGCCCCCGGAAGGGGACCCAGGCCGCGGCGATGCCCAGCACCCCGAACACCACTCCCGCGACGAGGCCCACCACGGCGCTCAGCAACGCCTTGGCGAGTTGCACGCGATGCCTGACCGGTACCCACAGCAGCGAGGTGCGCACGCTGCTGGTCGAGTACTCGCTCGTCACCACGGTCACTGCGAGGACCACCAGGGCGAACTGGGTGAGGATGACCGAGGACACCGAGGCGTTGCCCACCGGCTGGACCGGCTTGTCGTTGATCCGGGCGATCGACCCGTAGTAGAAGGTGAAGATCCCGGTGACGACCAGGCCCGCCACCAGGCAGACGTAGGGCGTGCGGATGGACCACAGCTTGGTCCACTCCGAGGCGAACGCACCGGGGAATCCGCCCCCGGTGCGGTGGGTTCCCGGCCGTTCGCGCCGGTCGGCGCCCGTGGCAGTGGATACGGCGCTCATGCCCCGGCCTCCCGCGTCTCCCCGAAACCCGCTTCCTCGGACACCGCACCACCCGTCCCGTACTCCACGCTCTGCGCGGTCAGTTCCATGTATGCCTGCTCCAACGAGGCGGACACCGCGCGCAGTTCGTGCAGCCGTACGCCCAGGCCGTGGGCCAGGTCGCCGATCTCCTCCACGCCGCGGCCCCTCACGACGATCTCGTCGGCGGACGGCACCTCCACCCCTACGCCGTCGTCCCGCCGCAGCCGGTCGGCCAGCGTGCGCAGGTCGTCCGGGTCGGGGGAGCGCACCCGTACCGACGCCGACGAGCTGCCCGCCAGCAGGTCGGCCATCGGGGTGTCGGCCAGGGGCCTGCCCCGGCCGATGATCACCAACTGGTCGGCGGTCAGCTGCATTTCGCTCATCAGGTGGCTGGACAGGAAGACCGTCCGGCCCTCCGCGGCCAGGGACCGCACGAGTTCACGGACCCAGCGGACGCCGTCGGGGTCGAGCCCGTTGACCGGCTCGTCGAGGACGAGCACCTTCGGGTCGCCGAGCAGCGCACCCGCCACGCCCAGCCGCTGGTACATGCCGAGGGAGAACGCCCCGGCCCGGCGTCGCGCCACCTCGGCCAGACCGACCGTCTCCAGCACCTCGTCCACCCGGCTCGTCGGAATGCCGTTGCTGCGGGCCTGCGCCACCAGGTGGGCCCGCGCGGAACGGGCGGGGTGCAGGGCCTTGGCGTCCAGCAGCGCGCCGACCTCGCGGATCGGGTGGCGGAAGGAGGAGTACGGCCTGCCGTCGATGAGCGCCTCGCCCCCGGACGGGCGGTCCAGGCCGAGGATCATGCGCATGGTGGTCGACTTGCCGGCGCCGTTGGGCCCCAGGAAGCCGGTCACCCGTCCTTCCCCGATGTCCAGCGTCAAGCCGTCCACGGCGACGGTATCGCCGTAACGCTTGGTCAGTCCTCGCAGGGTGATCACAGCTCTTCCCTTCGGATCGCTCTCACTGCCGCCACGCTAGGAAGCGGGAGGACCGCGCACATCGGCCGTTCGCCAGGGCCACCACTCACTTTCGTCAGGGGTGTCCGCCGCGCGCCCGACGCGGGAACCCGCCCGCCGGAGCCGGCCGGGCCGACGGAGCCGGACCGGGCCCCGGCGGAGCGGGCCGGTCCCTCCTCCCCCGTCGACCGGGGCGTCCACGGCGTTAGGCTCCTCCCGTGCAAGGGACGCGGGAGACTCCTCAGGACGAACCACCGGTGCGGATCCTCCTCGCCGACGACGAGGCGATGATCCGCTCGGGGATACGCGCGATCCTGGCGCGGCAGCCGGGAATGGAAGTGGTCGCCGAGGCCGCCGACGGCACGGCCGCCGTCGAACTGGCCCGCCTGCACCGCCCCGACGTGGTCCTGCTGGACATCCAGATGCCTCGCCTGGACGGCCTGGCCGCGGCCGCCCGGATGTACCGCGACCGCCCCGGCACGGCCGTGATCATGCTGACCACGTTCGGCGAGGACGACTTCATCACCCGCGCCCTTCGCGAGGGAGCCAGCGGCTTCCTGCTGAAGGCGGACGACCCCCGCGAACTCCTCAACGGCGTACGGGCGGTGGCCGCCGGGGGCGCCTACCTCTCGCCGAAGGTGGCGGCCCGGGTGATCGGCGTGCTGCGCGCCGGCCGTCCCCCGCACGAGCCGCCGTCACGGCACGTCGTGGAACGGCTCACGAAGCGGGAGCACGACGTACTGGCACTCCTCGGAGCGGGACTGTCCAACGCCGAGATCGGGGCGAAGCTGTTCCTGGTGGAGGGCACCGTCAAGGCCCACGTGAGCGCGATCCTCAGCAAGCTCGGGGTGCGCAACCGGGTGGAGGCGGCCATCGCCGCCCACGAGGCGGGCGTGGTCGAACGCCCGTAGCGACCGGCCTCCGCCGGCCACGAGCGCCATCCGCTCCTGCACACCTACGTCCACGCCCCTCGGCGAACGCGTGACGGATGACCGCCCGAACCGTCCCGTCCGCGATTGTGACCGCCGGGCGCGACACGTCCACCGCATGCCGAAGCCGCCCGCACGGCCCAGCCGCAGGCGCCGGGCGGGGGCGGCGGCAGACGAGTCGGGCTGTACGCCGGGTTCTGTCACCCGGTCGCCTCGCGGCGGCCGGGGAGACGGCCATCCATCTAGGACCGGCATTGCTGCCGGTCTCGTGCGGTCTACCCGCGAACTCGGGCGGGCCGCCCTCGATCATTCGCGCAGGACCGTCTTGCGACGGCCCCTCTTGACCTTGCTCCGGGTGGGGTTTACCTAGCCGCCCGGGTCACCCCGGGCGCTGGTGGTCTCTTACACCACCGTTTCACCCTTACCGAGGACCGAGGTCCCCGGCGGTCTGTTTTCTGTGGCACTGTCCCGCGGGTCACCCCGGGTGGCCGTTAGCCATCACCCTGCCCTGTGGAGCCCGGACGTTCCTCGGGGAGATCCGAGGATCCCCACGCGGCCGTCCGCCCGGCTCGTCTGCCGTGCCGACCATGCTACCCGCCCGGCGGGGGCGGCCGGACGGGGCCGGGACCGGATCCGGGTCAGATGAGTTCCTCGGTCTCCAGGTCGAAGGCGAAGGGCTCCGGGAGGGTGAGCCGCCTGCCGAACGGGATCGTGCAGTGCTGGCGGTAGTCGTCGCCCTCCGGGTCGCTGAACAGCGTCAGCGAGGACTGCTCCCGGTCCACCAGGAGGTGGAGCGGGATGGGGCCGCGGGCGTAACAGTGCCGCTTGTCCGTGCGGTCCGCCCGGGGCTTGGTCGAGGTCACCTCGACGACGAGGGCCACTCCCTCGCACGGCATCCAGGGGTCGGCTCCCCGGTACAGGCGCAGTTCTGTGGGAGCGAAGGTGCCGTCGGGAATGACGTGGTTCTTGGGACAGCGTCCGCCGCTCGCCAGTTTCAGTCCTTTGTTCCCGGAGAATCGCATCTTGGTGCGAGAGCGGGTGATCACCTGCTCCAGGATCACGCCGATGTAGTCCTCGTGGTCCCCGTCCGGCGGCGGCGTCACGACAATTTCCCCCTCGATCAGCTCGGCCCGGAAGCCCTCCGGCGTATCCAGCGCCAGGAAGCCCTCCAGCAGGACGTCCGCCTGCGTGAGCGGTTCGTACGGCATGGCAGTCATGTCACGCCCCTTCCTCGGTCGCTCGCCAGATTGGGACATCGTCGGGCCCGCCGTCCGTGAGATGGGAACAGATCGCTCGATCGTGGCACAGGCAGGGGCGGCGTTGCCGGAGGCCGGTGAGGTCGGGCGTGCTTGACCTTGTCGTGGCGTCAAGGTTTCTACTGGCCCCATGCGCATCGGAGAGATCGCCGCGCTCGTCGGGGTCACCTCGCGGGCGATCCGGCACTACCACCACATCGGTCTGCTTCCCGAGCCCGCTCGCCGGGCCAACGGCTACCGCTCGTACGGCGTGCGGGACGCCGTGGTGCTGGCCCGGATCCGGCGGCTCACCGAGCTGGGGCTCGGGCTGGACGAGGTGCGGGACGTCCTCGCCGACACGGCGGGGTACGAGCTCATGGACGTGCTCGCCGGGCTGGACGCGGATCTGGCCCGGCAGGAGGGCGAGATCCGGGAGCGGCGGCGCCGACTGGCGAAGCTGCTGGAGACGCCGGTCTCCGCCGAGGGGCCCGTGCCGCCCGCGCTCGCCGAGTTGCTGGGCACGGGGCCGGCCGTCGCCTCCCCCTCGGCCGCCAGGGACCGCGAGCATCTGACGCTGCTGGACCCGGCGGGGCTCGGCGGCGGGGTCCGTGCCGCGCTGGCGACGATGGCCGAGGACCCGGACCTGCCCCTCCTGTACGAGCGGCTGGACGCGCTGGCCGGGGCGGCCGTGGACGATCCGCGGATCGGGCCGCTCGCCGACGACGTGCTGGCCGCCGTGCCGGACGAGGTGCTGGCGGAGATCCCTTCGGGCGGGCCGGCCGTCCCGGGCTTCGGCGAGGCCCTGCTCGACGACTGGGCGCCCGCCCAGGCCGAGGTGGTGCGCCGGGTGATGACCGGGCTGGCGGTCCGGATGGCGGAGACGGGTGCGAGGACAGGGGCGGCCACGGACACGGATGCGAAGGAGGGGGCGGGATGAGGGTGCGGGTTCCGGGGTGGGTGATCGGGGGCGTGGTGGCGGCCGAGGCGGCTCTGGCGGGCTGCCTCCTGGCCGGGGTCCGGATACCGGGGGCGGTGCTGCTCGCGGCCGAGGCCCTGGTGGTGACCGTGTTCGGGTTCGAGTGCGCGGTCCTGTGGCGGCTCCTGCGCGCGGGGCGGCGGGCCGGGCTCGGGTGGCCGGAGGCGCTGCGGGCGGCGCTGCGCGACGCCGTACCGGCGCCGGTGCGCCGGCTCCTCGGGCACGAGGTGCGGGCCCTGCACAGTCTCGGGCTGTGGCTGCTGCGCCGGCGGCACGCCGTGCCCGAGGGTGCCGTCGCCGCCCCGTACACGGGGCCGCAGACGGCGATGATGTACGGCCTGCTCTTCGTCTCCGTGGTCGAGACGGTGATGCTGGCGCTGCTGGTCCCGTGGCCGCTCGTGCACGGGGTGCTGCTCGTGGTCGACGTGTACGGGGTGGTGTTCGTCCTGGCGCTGCACGCCTCGTGCGTGACCCGGCCGCACGTGGTGGGCGCCGACGGGGCGCTGCGCCTCCGTTACGGCGGGCTGTTCGACCTGCGGGTTCCCGCCGGGGCGGTTGCCGGGGCGCGGGTCGAGCGGCGCTTCCCGGACGGGGGCCCGGTCCGGCCGGGGCCGGACGGGTCGCTCGATCTCGTCGTGGGCGGGCAGACGACCGTGTGCGTGGAGCTGACCGCTCCGGTGGAGTACGTACGGCCGCTGGGCGGACGCGGGTCGGCGCGGACGATCCGGTTCCACGCGGACGACCCGGGCGCCGTCGTGGTCGCGCTCACGCGGGGACGAACAGCACCTTCGCCGATCCCGGGTCCGCCCGGTCCAGTCTGACCCGCAGCCGCTCCCCCAGCGGGAGCTTGGTGTCGCCGCCGTCGATCCGGGCGACGACCGCCGGGGCGACGACGTGGACGGTGCCGGTGGTGGGCTCCTGGTCCTTCACGTCGACCACGTACCCGTCGAAGATCTCGCCGACCCGGTCCTTGAGCAGGGCCGCCTCGACCAGGTCCACGCACTCGCGCTCCACGGTGTTGGCCCGCGCCGTCCCGCCCGCCATCTCCTTCGGCAGGCCGGCCAGCGCGGCGAGGACCCACTCGGGCGGGTTCCGGTCCGCGACGGCGGCGAGGCACAGCTCGGCCGCGTACCGGTCGACGAGGCGGCGCAGCGGGGCGGTGCAGTGCGTGTAGAGGTCGGCGACGGCGGCGTGGACGGCGGGGACGGGGAGTTCGCCGTGCTCGAAGACGGTGTACCCGGCGCCGCGCAGCAGGGTGGTGCACTCCTGGAGGAACGCGGCGTGGTCGCCCCTGCGCGGGTCGAGGGAGCGGACGAGCCGCGCGTACGGGACGTGGTGCGGCCAGTCGATGTGCAGTGCCTCGGCCGAGCGGCGGAGCCGGGCCACGGCGCCGTCCGGGGCGACCGGCAGGGTCCGCAGGATGCCGGTGCCGGTCTCCGCCATGAGGTGGGCGGCGGCCATGCCGGTCAGCAGGGAGATCTGGGCGTTCCAGGACTCGGTGGGCAGCGGGGCGCGGTAGGCGAGGCCGTACGTGCCGTGGCGCTCGACGACCTCCTGTTCGGGCACGTCGAGGGAGATGCCGCCGCGGGCGGTCTCCTGCTCCTGGCGGAGCCGTCCGACGTCCCGGAGCAGGGCCAGGGATTCCTCGGCGGTGCCGGTGTCGATCTGCCGCTGGACACCGGCGTAGTCGAGCCGGGCGCGGCTGCGGACGAGGGCCCGGCGCACCGAGGTGGTGACGGCGGCGCCCTCGGCGTCGAGGTCGATCCGCCAGAGCACGGCTGGGCGGGTGCCTCCCGGCAGGAGGCTGGCGGCGCCCTCGGAGAGCGATGCGGGGTGGAGCGGCACCTTGCCGTCGGGGAAGTAGAGGGTCGTCACCCGGCGGTGGGCCTCGGTGTCGAGCGCGCCGCCGGGGCGCACGAAGGCGGCGACGTCGGCGATGGCGTAGTGCACCCGGTAGCCGTGCCTGCGGCGTTCGAGGTGCATGGCCTGGTCGAGGTCGGTCGACCCGGGCGGATCGATGGTGAGGAACGGGAGGTCCGTCGCGTCCTCGTGGGCCCGGACCGCCGGGTCCCCGGCCGCCCGGTCCGCTTCGGCGAGGACGTCGGGCGGGAAGCCGTCGGGCAGGTCCAGTTCGGCGCGCAGTCCGCGCAGGGCCGCCCCCAGCGAGGTGTCGGCCGGTCCGGTCATGCGGAGGTGGCGGCGGGGCATGGACCGAGCGTAGGCCGGGGCCGGACGGGCGGCATCCCGGAACCCGGACGGGAGGTGTCCGCGGCCGGTCGGGCGGGCGGCATCCGGGCGGGTGACGGCCTCGGCGGCCGGTCGCGGGCCCCGTGCGGTCCGGGTCCGGTCGAAGCCCCCGGCCCCGTGGTCCCCGTACGCTGGCGCGGGGGCCCGACCCGCTCCCGCCCCTGCGTACGAAGGAGAACCGCCGTGCTCGTGCTGTTGCCGCCCTCCGAAGGAAAGGCCGCCTCGGGGCGCGGTGCGCCCCTGAAGCCGGAGTCGCTGTCGCTGCCGGGCCTGGCGGCGGCGCGGGCCGCGGTCCTCGACGAGCTGGTCGAACTGTGCGCGGCGGACGAGGAGAAGGCCCGCGAGGTGCTCGGGCTGAGCGAGGGGCTGCGCGGCGAGGTCGCGAAGAACGTGGAGCTGCGCACGGCCGGGACGCGTCCGGCCGGGGAGATCTACACGGGGGTGCTGTACGACGCGCTGGACCTGGCCTCCCTGGACCCGGCGGCCAAGCGGCGGGCGAGCGGCTCGCTGCTGGTCTTCTCCGGGCTGTGGGGCGCGGTGCGGGTGGGCGACCGGATCCCCTCGTACCGCTGCTCGATGGGGGTGAAGCTGCCCGGGCTGGGCGCGCTCGGGGCGTACTGGCGCGGCCCGATGGCGCGGGCGATGCCGGAGGCGGCCGGGGACGGACTCGTCCTGGACCTGCGGTCCTCCGCCTACACCGCGGCCTGGAAGCCGAAGGGGGAGGTCGCGGAGCGCACGGCGAGCGTGCGGGTGCTGCACTCCCAGCTGGTGGACGGGGTGGAGAAGCGGTCGGTGGTCAGCCACTTCAACAAGGCGACGAAGGGGCGGATCGTCCGTGACCTGCTGATCGCGGGCGCGCGTCCGAAGGGGCCCGCCGAGCTGGTGGAGGTGCTGCGCGACCTGGGGTACGTCGTGGAGGCCGATGCCCCCGCACGGGCCGGGCGGGCGTGGTCGATCGATGTCGTGGTGACGGAGATCCACTGATCCGTCGCTCCGTCGGCCCCGTGCCCGAGGTCACCGCAGTTGCAACATGCGCAACGCTCGTTGCGTACAGTGCGGGTCTCGCGGCAGGATGGCCGCATGACCTCCTCTGCCTCTGCCTCCACCGTCCCTGCCGCCTCCGTGCTGGATCTGGCCCCCGTCGTCCCCGTGGTCGTCCTGGAGGACGCCGCCGACGCGGTGCCGCTCGCCCGCGCCCTGGTCGCGGGCGGGCTCCCGGCCATCGAGGTGACGTTGCGGACCGCGGCGGCCCTGGCCGCGATCGAGGCGATCGCGGCCGAGGTGCCGGACGCGGTGGTCGGCGCCGGCACGGTGATCTCCGTGCGGAACGTCGCCGACACGGTCGCCGCGGGGGCGCGGTTCCTGGTCAGCCCCGGCTGGACGGAGCGGCTGCTGGACGCGATGAAGGCGTCGGGGGTGCCGTTCCTGCCGGGCGTCTCGACGACGTCCGAGGTGGTCGCGCTGCTGGAGCGCGGGGTCACCGAGATGAAGTTCTTCCCGGCCGAGGCGGCGGGCGGCACGGCGTATCTGAAGTCGCTCGCCTCACCGCTGCCGCAGGCCCGGTTCTGCCCGACGGGCGGCATCTCGGCCGCCTCCGCGCCGTCGTACCTGGCACTGCCCAACGTCGGCTGCGTGGGCGGAAGTTGGATGGTCCCGGCGGACGCGGTGGCGGCGAAGGACTGGGCGCGGGTGGAGCGGCTGGCGAGCGAGGCGGCGGCCCTGCGCGGCTGACCGCCGCGCCCCGGGAGCCGACGGCCCGGAGGCTACGACCCGAAGGTCACGGCCCGGAGGCTACGGCCCGGGGCGAGTGATGCTTCGGGACCGCGGACCACCGGACACGCAGCACCTCACGGGCCGCCGGTCACCTCAGGTGCGAGGTGTCGTTCAGCAGTCGGACCGACGCGTTCCCGTCCGCGTAGTAGGCCACCGCGGAGACCGAGGCCGCCGAGAGCTCCATGCGGAACATGGCCTCCGGCGGGGCACCGAGGGCCAGCCGGACCAGGGTCTTGATCGGCGTCACGTGGGTGACCAGGAGGACCGTGCGGCCCGCGTAGCGGGTGGTGAGGCGGTCCCGGGTCGCCGCGACGCGGCGGGCCACCTCGGCGAAGCTCTCCCCGCCGCCGGTGGGGGCCGCCTTCGCGGAGCCGAGCCAGGCGTCCAGGTCGGCGCCGTGACGTTCGCGCACCTCGGCGAAGGTCAGCCCCTCCCAGGCGCCGAAGTCCGTCTCGCGCAGACCGTCCTCGATCCGGACCTCCAGACCGAGCCGTGCCGCGACCGCGCCCGCCGTCTCGCGGCAGCGGCGCAGCGGGGAACTGACGATCTCCTCGATCGTGCCGCGGGCGGCCAGCGCGCCCGCGATGAGCTCGGCCTGCCGACGTCCGGTCGCCGAGAGCTCGGGATCGCTGCCGCCGCTGCCCGAGAACCGCTTCTCGGGGGTGAGCGCCGTCTCGCCGTGCCGGAGCAGTACGAAGGTGGCGGGCGCGCCGAGGTCGGGTGCCGCCCAGCCCACCTGGGGCGCGGCGGTGGCGGCTGCCACCGGAGCGGTACCCGCCGGAGCAGCGCTCGTCGGAACCGGAGCGGCCTGCGCCGTGCCCTCCGGAGCCGTACGGCCGGCGAGGGCGGCGCGGGCCCTGGCCGCGCCCGCCGCCGCGTCGCCGGGCGGGCCGGAGACCGGCGGCAGGTCCATCGCCGACGCGGACCCACGGGTGTCGAGGGAGGCCGTCGAGGCCGACGGCTCCCACTGCTTGCCGCGCCTGCCCGCGTCCATCGCCTCGTTGGCGAGCCGGTCCGCGTGCTTGTTCTTCTCGCGCGGGATCCACTCGTACGTGACGGCGGAGGGCGGCAGGATCCTGGCGGCCTCCGCCGCGAGCGGCTTCATGTCGGGGTGCTTGATCTTCCAGCGGCCCGACATCTGTTCCACGACCAGTTTGGAGTCCATCCGGACCCGCACCAGGAGGGCGCCGTCCGCCGAGGCGTCCGGCACCAGCGCCTTCGCCGCCCGCAGGCCCGCGATGAGGCCCTTGTACTCGGCGACGTTGTTCGTCGCGACGCCGATGTACTCGGCGGCCTCGGCAAGGGTCTCCCCCGTCGCCGGGTCGATGACGACCGCTCCGTAACCGGCGGGCCCCGGGTTGCCCCGGGAGCCCCCGTCGGCCTCGACGACGAACTGGCGCGGCTGGGTCATTACAGGCCCGACTCCGCCGTGCGGACCAGGATGCGACGGCAGTTCTCGCAGCGCAGCACGGCGTCCGGGGCCGCCGCCTTCACCTCGTTGATCTCGGTGATGTTCAGTTCGAGGCGGCAGCCCTCGCAGCGGCGCTGGTAGAGGCGGGCCGCACCGACGCCGCCCTGCTGCTCGCGGAGCTTGTCGTACAGCTTCAGCAGGTCCGCGGGGACCGAACCGGCGACGACCTCGCGTTCCTTGGTGACCGTCGCGACCTCGGCATCGAGCTCCCTGGTCGCGGCGTCGCGGCGGGTGGTCGCGTCGTCGACCTTGGCCTGGACGGCGGAGACCCGGTCGGACAGCTCGGTGACGCGCTCCTGGGCGGACTCGCGGCGCTCCATCACTTCGAGGACGACGTCCTCCAGGTCGCCCTGGCGCTTGGCCAGCGAGGCGATCTCGCGCTGGAGGCTCTCCAGGTCCTTCGGCGAGGTGATCGCGCCGGAGTCGAGGCGCTGCTGGTCGCGGGCGGCGCGCTGGCGCACCTGGTCCACGTCCTGCTCCGCCTTGGTCTGCTCGCGGGCGGTGTCGCTCTCCTCGGTCTGCGAGGCGACCAGCAGGTCGCGCAGCTGCGCGAGGTCGCTGGTGAGCGACTCGATCTCGGCGTGCTCGGGCAGCGACTTGCGCCGGTGCGCGAGCTGGGACAGGCGTACGTCGAGGGCCTGGACGTCGAGGAGTCGGATCTGGTCGGCGGGCGCGGCGTTCAGTTGGGGGCTCCAGAAGAGTGGTGGGTGGTGGTCCAGGGGTCGGTGACCTGCTTCGAGACGTGGACCCGCAGGCCCCATCCGTGGCGGTCGGAAATCGCGTCGAGCTGCGCTGCGGCCTGCTCGCACCAGGGCCATTCGGTGGCCCAGTGGGCGGCGTCGACCAGGCCGAGCCCGGAGTGCTGGACGGCCTCGGAGGCCGGGTGGTGGCGCAGGTCGGCGGTGAGGAAGGCGTCCACGCCCGCGGCGCGCACCGCGTCGAAGAGGCTGTCGCCGGAGCCGCCGCTGACCGCGACGGTGCGCACCGTCGCCGCCGGGTCGCCCGCGAGCCGGATGCCCTGCGCGGTGGCGGGCAGCCGGGCCGCGGCGCGGGCGGCGAACTCCGTCAGGGTCTCGGGGTGGTCGAGCACACAGATCCGGCCGAGGCCGCGACGGCCCTTCGGGTCGGACGGGTCCGGCACGAGCGGGCCCTCGACGCGGAGGTCGAGCGCACCGGCCAGCGCGTCGGAGACGCCCGGGTCGGCGGTGTCGGCGTTGGTGTGCGCGACGTGCAGCGCGATGTCGTGCTTGATGAGGGTGTGCACGACCCGGCCCTTGAAGGTGTCGGCCGCGACCGTCGTCGTACCCCGCAGGTAGAGCGGGTGGTGGGCGACGATCAGCTGGGCGCCGAGCCGGATCGCCTCGTCGGCGATCTCCTGGACGGGGTCGACGGCGAACAGCACCCGGTCGACCTCGGCACCGGGGTCTCCGCACACGGTGCCGACCGCGTCCCAGCTCTCGGCCCTCCCGGGCGGCCAGAGGGCGTCGAGTTCGGCGAGGACATCAGACAGACGGGGCACAGGCAAAGGCTACCTGCCCTCCGTGGCCCGCCGTCCATGGCTCCGGCGACCCCCTCGGCCGGCGGCGGCCCGCACGGCACCGCCCGCCGCGCCGGTGCCGCGCCCCGGAACGCGGTCCGGGGCCCGCCCCGGCGCACGGACCGGGGCGGGCAGGTGGCGGGCCGACGGGCGGGCGACCGGTAAATCGTCACTTCATGAGGGCCGGCGCGAAGGCCCCGCCTCGCGAGGACCGACGCGGAGGTCCTACTTCACGAGGTCGGCGCGGAGGTCGTCGAGGACCAGGTTCGCGGCCGTGACACCGAGGCCGAGGTACCAGGTCTCGTCGGGGACGTCCTTGGCCCGGCCCTCCTTGACCGCCTTGAGGTTCTTCCACAGCGGGTTGGACTGGGTGGTGTCGCGCTCGGTGGCCTTCACGTCGCCGTAGACGCCGGTGAAGATCCAGTCGGCGTCGGCGTCGTCGATCTTCTCCGGGCTGATCTCCGCGGCGAGGTCGTCGATCTGCTGGTTCTCGGGGCGCGGCAGGCCGACGTCCTCGAGGATGGTGCCGATGAAGGACGCCTTGGCGTAGAGGCGGATCCGGTCCGGCATGTAGCGGACCATCGAGATGGTCGGCTTCTTCGGGCCGATGTCCTCGCCGAGCTTCGCGGCCTTCTTCTCGTAGTCGTCCAGTTCGCTCTTCGCCTCGGCGGTCCTGTCCAGCGCGGCGGCGTTGAGGAGGTAGTTCTCCTTCCAGGTGAAGCCCGGACGGATGGAGAACACGGTCGGCGCGATCTCGGAGAGCGCCTTGTACTTGTCGGCGGCGCGCAGCTGGCTGCCGAGGATCAGGTCGGGCTTCAGGCCGGCGATCGCCTCCAGGTTGAGGTTGTTGATCGTGCCGACGTTCTTGGGGCTGCCCGCGTCCTTCTTCAGGTACGAGGGAAGGGCCGCGTCGCCCTCGGAGGGCGCGTAGCCGACCGGCTTCACTCCCAGGGACACGACGTTGTCGAACTCGCCGACGTCCAGCACGACGACCCGCTTGGGCGCGGACTTGATCTCCGTCTTGCCCATGGCGTGGGTGAGGGTGCGGGGGTACTGACCGGCCTTGGCGTCCGTCCCGAACTCCGCGGTCTTCTTCGCGGCGTCGGCGAAGTCCTTGCCCCCGGTGGCGACGGCCGCCTTCTTGTCACCGCCGTTCCCGGAGCCGGCCTCGCCGTCCGTTTTCCCGTCGCCGCTCCCGCAGGCCGAAAGGGAAAGGGCGGCGGCCACCACCAGGCCGACTGCGGCGATACCGCGGCGACGAAGGGACATCACTTGCTCCAGTCGAGGGTCACACAGGCACTACTTAGGACTGCCTAACCTTAATCCCTCCGGCTCTCGCCCAGCACAGGCACCCCCTCGATCTCAGGCAAACCCGGGCACCGCCACCCTTATGTGTGAAGTGGCAGGTCTCGTGTTGTTCGGCAGGAAGTGCGAAAACTAGCTTCGGTCGCCGGAGGTGACCATTCCATGACTGCCTGTGCCATCGAGAACGGGGCCGCGAGGGCGACCGGAGCTGCCGGGGGCGCCGCGGACCCGGTCCTGGAGAGCGGCGGATCCGGCCGGTCCGGGGAGACGGCTCCCGGGGCCCGGGCCGGATCGGGAGCAGAAGCGGGGGCGGGAGCCGTGGCGACGGAAACCGCCGGGGCCGGCTCGCCCGGGGCCGGTCCGCCCCCCGCCACCGCGCGCCCCGCCGCCTCCCGGGCCCTCGCGCCCCGGGGTGCCGCCCGTCGAACCGGCACCGCCAAGGCCGCCGCCCTCGGGGCCGCCTCCGGCCTCCCCGCGCCGTTCGCCTCCAGCGTGTCCGTCCCCGTACGCCCCGCTCCGGCACTCCCGCCCGGAACATCCGGGACGCCAGGGACGCCAAAGACACCCAGGACGTCCGAAGCCTTCCGGGCACCCGGAGCCGCCCGAGCGGCCGGGGAGCGCGCGCAGGCCCCGGCCGCGCTCCCCGCCGCGCCCGCACCGGAGCCCGCGCCCGCGCCCGCTCCGGTGCTCATGCCCGCGCTCGCACCCGCGTTCACGATCTCCGCGGACGGCGCGTACGCGGCCCGGCTCGCCCTCGCGGACGGGGCCGACCGGAACGGCGGGCAGGCGTGGTTCGTGGAGCGCTGGACGCTCGACGGGCCCGAGCCGTACGCCGTGCCGCTCCCCCTCGACCAGCCGGAGGAGCCCGATTCCGAGGTGCTGCCGCTGGCCGACGGGCGGGTGCTGATCCGGCGCCGGGTCGCGGACCGGCACGCGGTGTCGCTGCTCTACCCCACCGGTCCCGGTACGGGCGAACTCCCGCTCGGTACCGTCGCGTGCGCGGAGCTGACCCTGCTGCCGCCGTGCCCGGACGGGGCGAGCGCGTACGCCCTGTCGGTCGGCGCGCACTCCACCTCCGTGTGGCTGGTGGCGGGCGGCGCCTTCGGTCCGGAGCACGTCGCGGAGGTACCGGGGCGCTGTTCCGGCGGCGTCTGGCTGGACCGGACCGGGCGGATGCTCGCCCTGGACCGCGAGATGCCGGGCGGCGGGCCGGTCAAGGCCGTCGCCGTGGACCTGGAACGGGGCGGCGAGGTGACGCCGCTGCTCCAGATCGCCCCCGGCAGCGACGACCGGCTGCTGCTCGCCGACCCGGACAGCGGGCTGCTGCTGATCCGCTCGAACGCGCCGGGGCACGAGCGGCTCGGGTGGGGCGTGCTGGGCAGCAGTCTGCCGGTGCGGTTCCCCGAGTGCCTGCGCCTGCCCGACGCGGCGGTCACCCCGTTCGCCGTGCAGCCGGGGCAGATGCTGATGCCGGAGAGCTGCGCGGTGGCCCTGCGGATCGACGGGGCGGCGGGCAGCTGGGTCGGGGTGTGGCGCCCGGCCGGGCGGCGACTGCACCAACTCGCCGCTCCCGAGGGGTGGCAGGCGGGTCACGGGAGGTGGAGCCGGGACGGCGTGCTCGGGCTGCCCTACTCCGACGGGGACGTGCCGTGCGGCGTGGCGCTGCTGGAGGCACCGGCGGACGCGGAGCACCACGCGCCGCCATCGGCGTCTCCCTCGCCGTCGGCGTCTCCCTCGCCGTCGGCGCCTGCGTCGGCACCGGCACCGGCACCGGCACCGGCGGCGGTGTGCGCGGAAAGCGGTATGCAACCGTCCGCCGCCGCATCGCCTCTATCGACATGCAAGCCGGTTCCATTGGGCCAGGCGCCTCTCGTGGGGCGTGAGATTCCTGGTTAAATCTCTGGGCCCGGGCAGCGCGGTCGTGCCGCGCGGTCGCCGATGGCGGCCGTGCCGTGCGCGGTGGTGCGCTCGACCCTGGTGACACATGTAAGCGACCACAACGGGGTGACTTCCCACATGTCTGAAGCCCGAACCGACACGACCCAGATGCGTCCCCAGGCCGCGGACCGGGCCGAAGCCGGCGGCTCCGGAAAGCACCGAGGGGGCGAGTCGGTGGACGAGACGGCGGCACAGCCGCACGGCCGCCACCGGCGCCCCTCCGAGGGGGACGGCAAAGCGGCCTGACCGCACCGACACATCAACGAGGGACGGGTGGGCCCCGGCAGCCGCGCGGCTGCCGGGGCCCACCCGTCTCCCGGCCCATCTCCCGTTCCGGTTCCGCCGAAGCCTCCCCGGTCGACCGGTCCCGTTGCCGGCCCCGTCATCAGCCCCGTTTCAGGCCGAGCACCTCCGCCGCGGCGAAGGTCTCGTTCGGTGGGCGGTCCTCGTAGTACGGGGAGATCAGCTCGTCCAGTTCGTCGAAGGTAAACGTCTCCTTCGCCGAGTCGAACTTCGCCGCGACCCTGGGCCGTTCGACGATCGCGACCATCCCGCCGTGCACGACCAGCAGTTGCCCGTTGACCTTGGCGGCGGCCGGTGAGGCCAGATAGCCGACCAGGGGCGCGACGTGCTCGGGGGCGAGCGCGTCGAGCCGGCCGTCCCCGGGCACCTCGAAGCCCGCGAAGACGTCCTCGGTCATCCGGGTGCGGGCCCGCGGGCAGATGGCGTTGGCGGTGACGCCGTACCTGGCCAGGGCCAGGGCCGTGGAGGTGGTGAGGCCGACGATGCCGCCCTTGGCCGCCGCGTAGTTCGGCTGGCCCGCCGAACCGGCCAGGAACGCCTCCGAGGAGGTGTTGACGATCCGTCCGTGGACCGGGCCGCCGGACTCCTTGGCACGGGCCCGCCAGTGCGCGGCGGCGAAGTGCGTGGTGTTGAAGTGGCCCCTGAGGTGGACCCTGATGACGGAGTCCCACTCGTCCTCGGTCATCGAGAAGATCATCCGGTCGCGCAGGATGCCCGCGTTGTTGACCAGGACGTCGAGCTTTCCGTAGGTGTCGACGGCCAGTTGCACGAGTGCCCCGGCCTGCTGGTGGTCGGAGACGTCCCCGACGTGCGCGACCGCCCGGCCGCCCGCCGCCCGGATCTCCTCGGCAACCTCCTCGGCGGGGGTCGCGGACGCCTCGCCGGAGCCGTCGCGGCCCGGCTGCCCGTAGTCGTTGACGACGACGGACGCGCCCAGCCCCGCCAGTTCCAGCGCTTCGGCGCGTCCGAGGCCGCGGCCCGCACCCGTGACGATCGCGGACATGCCGTCCAGGGGAAGTGACATCGGAATCTCGGGGTCCTCTCAGGAGGGGGCAGGGTGGGGAGGTCAGAGTTCGATGCAGGTGCGCAGCGACTCGCCGGTCCGCATCTGGTCGAGGGCGTCGTTGACCCCGTCGAGCCGCACCCGGTGGGTGATCATCGATTCGAGGTCGATCCGGCCGGCCCGCCAGAGCGCGATGGCCCGTTCGTACGAGCGGAGCACGTCCCCTCCGCCGTACATGGAGGGCAGGATGCGCTTCTCGTCGAAGAACAGCTCGAACATGTTGACCTGGAAGTTGTCGTCCATCGCGCCCGCGCCGACGATGCAGAGGGTGCCGCCGCGCCGGGTGTTCTCGTACGCGGTGCGCGCGGTGACCGACTTGCCGACGACCTCGAAGACGTAGTCGAAGCCCTCGCCGGAGGTGATCCGCTGCTTGGCGTCGGCGAGTTCGTCGGGGGCCAGGGCCTCCGTCGCGCCGAACCGCAGGGCCGCCTCGCGCCGGGAGGCCACCGGGTCCACGGCGACGATCTGGGCGGCACCGTTCACCCGCGCGCCCTGGATCGTGGAGATGCCGACGCCGCCGCAGCCGATCACGGCGACCGACGAACCGGCCTCCACCTTCGCGGTGTTGATGGCCGCGCCCAGTCCGGTGGTCACCCCGCAGCCGATCAGCGCGGCGATCTCGAACGGCACGTCGTCGGGGATCGGTACGGCGCAGCCCGCGCCGACGACGACCTCCTCGGTGAAGGTGCCGGTGCCCGCGAAGCCGAAGACGTCCTTGCCGGGGCGCTTGAAGTTGGGCGTGCCCGCGTTCATGAAACCGGCCAGGCAGAGCTGGGTCTGTCCCCGCCGGCACGACGGGCACTCCCCGCAGGCGGGCAGCCAGCAGACCAGCACCCGGTCCCCCGCACTCAGCCCGGTGACGCCGTCGCCGACATCGAGGACCTCGCCCGCGCCCTCGTGGCCGGGGATGAACGGGGCGGGCTGCGGCAGCACTCCGTTCATCGCCGACACGTCGGAGTGGCACAGTCCGGTGGCCCGGATACGGAGCCTGACCTTGCCGGGGCCGAAGCCCACCGCCTCGACGTCGTCGAAGACCTCCAGTTTGTCCTGGCCTATCTCGTGCAGCAGTGCGGCGCGCATGGTGCGGCTCCTCTCGTGGGCCCGCGTCCCGGACCTCCGGAACGTGTGGAGTGGGTTCAGGAGTGTTCGACGAAGGTGTCCCCGAGGACCACGGCGTTGTCCCGTTCCACGGCCCTCACCTCGACCCGTACCTGGTTCCGGGCGGTCCACATCTCGATGCGGAGGGTCTCGCCGGGGTAGACGACGCCGGTGAACCGGGTGCGGTAGGAGCGAATGCGGGTCACGTCGCCGCCGAGCACCGTGTCGGTGACGGCCTTGAGCGTCATGCCGTAGGTGCACAGTCCGTGCAGGATCGGCCGGGCGAACCCGGCGCGCGCGGCGAACTCCGGGTCGGCGTGCAGCGGGTTCCAGTCGCCGGACAGCCGGTACAGCAGCGCCTGGTCCGGGCGGATCGGCCGTTCCACGACGCGGTTCGGGGCGACGGCGGGATACGCGGCCCGTTCGGAGGGGCCGCGGTCGCCGCCGAACCCGCCCTCGCCCCGGACGTAGATCTGGGCGTCGTTGGTCCACAACGGGCCCTCCTCGTCGGCGGCCTCGGAGCGCAGTACCAGCACGGCCGCCTTGCCCTTGTCGTACACCGCGGCGATCTTCGAGGTCTGCACGGCGCTGCCGCGCACCGGGATCGGCCGGTGCACCCGCACGCTCTGCCCGCCGTGCAGAACGGCGGCGAGGTCGATGTCGATGCCGGGCGAGGAGAGCCCGCCGAGGGAACCCATGCCTCCGCCCGCGACGGTGGCGAAGGAGGGCAGCACCTGGAGCCGGGATTCCAGGGTGTAGCGCAGTTCGCCGGGGTCGACGGCGGGGTCGGCCGGTTCGGGTCCGGCACCCGCGCCGATCCCGAGGTGGTAGAGCTGCACGTCCTTGTGGTCCCAGTCGATGTGGGCGGACCGGGGTTCGGCGGCGAGGGCCTTTTCGACGTCGATGGGCATGGGAGCCGCTCCTTGATGGTGGGAAGACCCCGGCGCGGCCGTCCGCACCGTCGGCCGCACCGAGGTCGCGCGGGACCGGCCGCGACGCCCGTTCTAGAACGCGTTCTAGCCGGTGAACCCATGTATAACGCAGCGCCCGGCAGTTGTGAACACCTTTGCTGACGTATCGTCAGATCCATTGTCGGGCAAGGACGGTGGCCCCGCACCGGGCCGGTGGCAGTGACATATGTACTGCCGGAGTCCGTACACCCGCCTCTGCCCGGCGCCCCCATGTCCTCCGTAGCGTCTTCGTCATGACAACGACAACGGGGAACGGAACCGCGGTGGACCTCGCCGGGGTGGGCAAGAGCTTCGGCCGGGCGGGGCGGACGGTGCGGGCGGTGGACGGTATCGACCTGTCCATCGGCCGCGGCGAGACCGTCGCCCTGCTCGGCCGCAACGGCGCGGGCAAGTCCACCACCATCGGCCTCCTGCTGGGGCTGGACGAGCCGGACACCGGCCGGGTGCGGGTGCTGGGCCGCAGCGCGCAACAGGCGGTACGGGCCGGACTGGTCGGCGCGATGCTCCAGGACGGGCAGCCGATCCAGCGGGTCACCGTCCGCGAACTGGTCGCCTTCGTCGCCTCGACGTACCCGAAGCCGATGCCGGTGGCCGAGGCACTCTCCCTGGCGGGGCTGAGCGAGTACGCGGACCGGCGCGTCGACAAGCTCTCCGGCGGCCAGGTCCAGCGCGTCCGCTTCGCCGTCGCACTGGCCGGCAACCCGGAACTGATCGTCCTGGACGAGCCGACCGCCGCCCTGGACGTGGAGGCGCGCCGCGCCTTCTGGGACTCGATGCGGGCCTACGCGCGGCGCGGCAACACCGTCCTGTTCTCCACCCACTACCTGGAGGAGGCCGACGGGAACGCCGACCGGATCGTCGTCGTGGACCGGGGGCGGATCGTCGCGGACGGCACCGGCGACGCGCTCAGGAGCTCGGTCGGCAGCGGCCTCGTCTCCTTCGACCTGGCGGGCGGCCCGACCGGGGGCCTGGAGCTGCTGCCCGGCGTCGTCGCCGTCGAGGTGGCCGGGACCGGGCGCTGCTGCGCACGGACGACTCGGACGCCACCGTCGTGGAGCTGGCCCGCCGCGGCATGATCCGCGACCTCCGGGTCTCCCGGGCCACGCTGGAGGACGCGTTCCTCGCCCTGACCTCCCCGGCGGCCCCGTCCACCTCGTCCGATTCCGAAGCAGAGGCCGTGTGATGTACCGCTACATCGTGCTCGAAATCCGCCGGACCCTGCGCGACGGCTTCTTCCTGATCTTCGGGACCGGGATGCCGGTGATGATGTACCTGATCTTCACCAACATCGGCGGGAGCGGCGAAGCCGACGGCTGGAAGACCATGTCCATGGTCGGCATGGCCGCGTACGGGGCGCTGGGCTCCGCCATGTCGATCGGTACGGGGGTCGCCTCCGACAAGTCGATCGGCTGGCTCCAGCAGTTGCGGGTCACCCCGCTCTCCCCGGCGCGGGCGGTCGTGGGCCGGGCGATCAGCGGTTCGGTGACCGTGCTGCCGACGATCCTCACGGTGCTGCTGGCCGGCGGGCTGCTCAACGGGGTGCGGCTGGACGTCCGGCAGTGGGCCGCGCTGGTCCTGCTGCTGTGGCTCGGCGCCCTGCCGTTCACCCTGCTCGGCCTGGGCAACGGGTACCGGCTCACGCCGCAGGGCACCGGGGTGGCCAACATGACCTGTCTGATGGGCTTCGCGGTCGTCGGCGGGCTGTGGTTCCCGCTGGAGCTGCTGCCCGAATGGCTGCGCTCCCTCGGCAGGTTCACCCCCGCCAACCGCTTCGCCGACCTGGGCTGGGCCATCACCGAAGGCCACGCGCCGGGCGCCGGTACGATCGCGGTCCTGGGTGCATGGCTGCTGCTGTTCGGTACGTACGCCGTGATCTCGTACCGTCGGTCCGCGCGGACCGTGTGACAGGAGCGGACATGGCCGGGTATCCGATGGACGAGTGCGAGGGCGGGCGCCCGCGCCCGTGGCGGCGCCGGCGCGGGGAGCGGCGGTCCGGGCCGCCCGGACCGTACGCCCTGCTGCCGTGGCTGCTGCTGGGGCTGGGGTCCTTCTCCAACCTCTTCCAGGGGGAGGCGGACAACCCGTGGCTCGGCGGGCTCGGACTGCTGGCCTTCAACTCCCTCTACGTCTCCGTGGTGTTCCGCGGTTTCGACCGCAGGAAGCGCGAGAGCCCGGTCACGTACGGGCTGCTCGCCGCGATGGCCGGGGTGACGCTCGCGCTGGCGATCGGCTACGGCGGCAGCTGGCTGCTGTTCTTCCCGTTGCTCTCGCTGGCCTGCGGCACCGTCCTGCGCAGCCGGATGCTGGGGGTCGGCCTCTTCTCCCTCGCCGCGGTCGCCACCGCCGTCGCGGTGTGGCGCGGCCAGGGCAGCTCGGACCCGTGGACGATCGGGTACGGCACCTTCATCTCCGGGGCGGTGACCGCCGCGATACTCACCCTCGCGGAAACGGTGACGGAACTGCGCGCCACCCGGCAGGAACTGGCCCGTTCCGCCGTCGAGAAGGAGCGGCTGAGGTTCTCCCGCGACCTGCACGACCTGCTGGGCCACACGCTCTCGGTGATCGTGGTCAAGTCGGAGGCCGCGCGCCGGCTCGCGCCGCGCGACATGGACGCCGCGCTCGCCCAGGTCACCGACATCGAGTCGGTGGGCCGCCAGGCCCTCACCGAGATCCGCGAGGCCGTCACGGGCTACCGGGAGGGGAGCCTGGCGACCGAACTGGACCGGGCCCGGTCCGCCCTGACCGCCGCCGGCATCGAACCGGTGCTCCGCCGCTCGGGGCCGCCGCTCGCCCCGCAGGCGGAGGCGCTGCTGGGCTGGGTGGTGCGGGAGGCGGTCACCAACGTGGTGCGCCACTCCCACGCCACCACCTGCTCGTTCACGGTCGCCGGCGACGCCGACCGGGTCCGTCTGACGGTCACGGACGACGGCTCCGGCCCGGACGCCCCGCCCGTCCCCGGCATCGGCGGCACCGGCCTGACCGGCCTCACCGAACGCCTCGCCGCGGCGGGCGGCTCACTCCGGGCGGGCCCGGAGCCGGGCGGCGGCTTCACCGTCACGGCGGAACTGCCGTTGGGCGAGCCCGGGTCGAGCGGAACGGACGGATCGGACGGAACGGAACCGTCGGGCAGGCTCGGCGCGGACGCCTGAGCGCTGCCGGACACCGTGCCACCGATGTGTCCGGCGGGGGGCGCGGGAAGCGGCCCGCCTCCGGAGAGACGGGCCGCCGAGCGGTCAGCCCATGAACTTGCTGCAGGCGGACCCCTTCACCCACGCGTGGGCGGAGATGGAGTCGTCGACCACCTGGCCGGTGGTGAAGCGCTCGTTGGCGAGGTCGACGACCCAGTCCCCGCGGTCCATGCAGACGTAGCCGCTGGACCAGGTGTTGGCCGGGTTTCCCGGCAGTCGGTAGAACGCGACGTAGTTGTAGCCGTTGGTGTCGTTCCTGCCGGAGTTCATCACCGAGCTGGCGCGGTTGTCGTCGTCCCCCTGGAACGGCCCCGTGCTGTCCCCCCAGTTCCAGTCGTCGCCCTCGGCCTGGCCCAGGTGGTCGCCGGTGCAGTTCGCGTACCGCCAGGCGTGGACCATTCCGTCCTCTTTGTAGGTGCAGGTGCTGGCCGGCGTCGCCTGGGCGACCGCTCCGGGCAGGGCCAGGCCGATGACCGCCAGACCCGCGACCGTGACGGCCGACATCATCTTCCGCATTTCCGTTCTCCCCTCGTTTGCCCGCCCCGGCGGGGCGGGAGTCCATGTCGGACAGGTCAGCCGGCCTGCCCGGTGATCTTCTCGGCCCGGACCAGCGCCGTCCGCCGGATCCGGTCGTAGGCGTCGAGCTCGCGGCCGTAGGTGCGGGGGAGGCGGGCGCGGTACTCCTGCTCCAGCGCCCTTCCCGTCGCCCCGAACCCGGTCTCCTTCGCGCACCCGGCCTCCGCCCGCGCGAGCCGTACCTCCACCGCGAACGCCCCGTCCGGCGACAGCCCCTCGGTCAGGCGGGGCAGGTCCTCCCGGGCCTGGACGGGGCTCCGGTAGTGGTGACCGGCCTTGTTCATGCACCGGGACCACTCCGCCTGCGCCGTGGTGAAACGCTTGTCGCGCGCCAGCTTCGGCAGGTACAGCGGGGTCAGGTTGCTCACCACCCTCGTGGTGCGGAACCACGTCGCGCGCTCCCCGTACAACTGCTCCTGTGCGGTGGCCCGGCATCCCCCGACCTGGTTGTGGGCGGTTCCCCCGCCGGGCAGCGCCACGGTGAGCTCCGGCGTACCCGGCCCGCCGCTGAGCGCCTTGTCGTACGCGGCCCGGGACTTGCCGGAGAGCTTGCGGGTGTACACGAGGTTGGGGTCGCTGCGCCGGTTGCGTTCGGACTCCTGCCGGATCCGGCTGCCGTACCCGAACTTCCCCGCCCAGGCCGGGTCGTCCAGCACGTACCCCATCGACCGGTTCTCCCCACCGGTGGACGGGGGCCGCACCGTGTAGGTGAACCCCTTCCGGGCCATGCACCTGCTCACCAGCAGTTCCTCGGCGTGGCCGAGTCGTGTCTGCTCGTCGTCCGACAGTCCGCGGGCCGACGCGGACCGCGTCGGAGCCGCGGCCCCCCGTACCGGGCTCGTGTCCGTGCCCACCCCCGTGCATCCGGTGACCAGCAATCCGTATGCGACGACCACGGCCGTTCCCAGGCCCACCGTCCGACGTCCCATTGCGCCTTCTCCCCCTTCCGTCCTCACGTCCGGCGAGTCCCGCGGACCGGACTGACGGCAACGATGCCAGCGGACGGGCGGGCACGGACCCTCAGAGGTGTGAGGTTGCTCCACCGCCCGCAACCCGCTACCGACCAGGGGTTCCGTCCTCGGTCCTGCGGGCTCTTCCCGGGCGGCGGGGCCGGTCCCCGCAGGTGCCCCGCGACACGGAAAAAACGCCGGAGAAATCGACCCCGGCCCGTGCGTCCCCGTCCCCTAGCCTGTCCGGGCAGTGGACCTAGGGGGGAACATGCACAGCATCGTTGTGGTACCGCCCGGGCGGACACGCCCAGGAGACCACCTCTCGCTCGCCTCCGGCGACCGGCTCGTCTTCGGCCGCGACCCGGCCGGGACGGAAGCGTCCGGACGGCACCTGGTGATCGCGCACGAGGGGGTCTCGCGCATCGCCGGGGAGATCTCCGCACAGGGCACGTTCTGGACATTGAGCAACCTGAACCGGCGTCAGACCTACGTGGTGGAGAACCCGGAGGGGGCCGGGGAGCACATCAAGGTGGCCCCGGGCCGGCTGGAGGCCCCCGTGCCGTTCGAGTTCGCGCGGATCGTGCTGCCCGCCGCGGGCGAACTGCTCGGCTTCGACGTGTGGGCGCCGCAGCACGACTACCTGGGCGAGGAGTCCTGGGTTCCCGACGGTGCCACCACCGTGGCCGCCTTCTCCCTGGACCGCACCAAGAGGTACTTCGCGGTCCTGGTCGCCCTGTGCGAGCCCCGGCTGCGCGACGCGCCACCGCACACCGCCCTGCCCACCGCGGAGGAACTCGCCGAGCGGTTACGTCCGGTGTGGCCCGCGGCCAGCCGGACGGCGGTGCAGTGGAACATCAACTACCTGGCGGTGAAGCTGCGGCTCAAACCCGCCCCGGAGGAGGCGGAGTCCGGCCCGCGGCGCAACGGTACGAAGGAGGCCCTGGTCTCCCTCGCCCTGCGCTTCGACCTCGTCCACGAGGACGACCTGATCGTCCTGGCCTCTTCGGTCTCCGCCGCCTCCACTGCCGCTTCGGCCGTCGGGGCGCTGCGGTGACCGAACGCCCCGGAGATCTCTACGCCGTTTCCGTTCCGGAGTCGTATCGGGTCGGCGACTGGATCGTGGGCGCGCCCCTCGGCGCGGGCGGCTTCGGCAGTGTGTACGCCGCACGGCGCGTCGGCGCGGGCAGTCCCCCGACCGCCGCCCTCAAGTTCCTGCCGACCGGCACCCACACCCCGCGCCGGCTCCGGCACCTGCGCGACCTGGTCGAGCGCGAGGTCGAGTTGCTGAGCCGGGTGCGGGCGCCCCGGCTGATCCGGATGCACGAAGTGCTCACGGTGGACGACCCCGGCCGCCCGGACCTGGACGGTGCCACCGTGCTCGTCCTGGACCGCGCCGAGAGCTCCCTCGACGTCGTGCTGCGTGCCCCGGCGCCGCCCGCGTCCGGCCCCCGCCTGCTGCTCCAGATCTGCGAGGGGCTGCGGCAACTGCACGAGGCGGGCTGGGTCCACGGCGACCTCAAGCCCGCCAACGTCCTGTTGCAGGACGGGGAGGCCCGGCTCGCCGACTTCAACATGGCCGCGGAGATGGAGGGCACCCACGCCTACGCCCCCGCGTTCGCCACGCCCGACTACACACCGCCCGAACTGTTGTGGGGCCAGGTCGGCGAGCGCGGCCAGCTGATCCGCCCCACCGCCGACATCTGGGCCTTCGGCGTCCTCGCCCACCTCGTCCTGACCGGCACGCTGCCGCTTCCCGGCGGCACCCGGGCCGCCCGCAGGGACGCCGTGGTGCGCTACGCCCACGGCGCCGAACCCCTGCGGCTGTCCTCCGCCCTCCCGCCCGAGTGGCGGGAGATCATCACGGACTGCCTGGCCCCGACGCACGAGGAGCGGGCGCCCCATGACGCGGCGACCCTGCTGGAGCGCATCCGGTCCGCCCCGGACAGCGTCCACGGTTCCTCCGCGGTCCCGCCGCCGCGCCCCGGCCGCCGGCTGCGGCGCTCCCTGGTCGCGCTCGCCTGCGCGGGCGCCCTGACGGCGTTCGGCCTGTACCTCGGGACGCGGCCCACCGAGGGGGACGGCTCCCCCACCGCGCGGAGCACGGGAACGGCCGCTCCGGTGCGCACCGTCGAGCCCGCCGCCGAACGCACCACCGGCCCCGCCGCCGAACCCGTCGGCTACGACCGTTGCATCCGGGGCAGCGTCTGCTTCTTCACCGCGGCCGACGGGGGCGGCCGCATGTGCGCCTGGGAGGGCGACGAGACGGACTGGCTGGAGGGCGAGAACCGGTGCAGCTGGGCGGGCCGGCAGCATCCGCGCTCGGTCTTCAACAACGGCAGGGCCGCCGCCGAGGGCGAGTCCTTCGCCCAGGTCGTCTACTACGCCGACAAGTACTTGAAGAACCGCCTCGGCTGCCTGTCGGCGGGCACCCGCACCAACCTCTCCGTTCAGGCCGGGCCCCGTTCGCACGTGTGGGCCGAGCGCTGCTGACCCCGCGCCCCGCCCCGGGCCCTACCCTGGGGGCGTGAACGAGATGCCGCAGGATCACCGCCCGGCACAACCGGTACGGGTGCTGCTCGCCGAGGACCAGGGGATGATGCGGGGCGCGCTCGCGCTGCTGCTCGGGCTGGAGCCGGACATCGAGGTCGTGGCGCAGGTCGGTGCCGGGGACGAGATCGTGGACGCCGCGCTGCGGTCCCGCCCCGACGTGGCGTTGCTGGACATCGAACTGCCGGGCCGCAGCGGGCTGGACGCCGCCGCCGATCTGCGCACGGAGGTACCGGACTGCCGGGTGCTGATCCTGACCACGTTCGGCCGCCCCGGTTATCTGCGCCGGGCGATGGAGGCCGGGGCCGCGGGGTTCCTGGTCAAGGACGGTCCGGTCGAGGAACTCGCCGTCGCGATCCGCCGGGTGCTGGCCGGTGAGACGGTCATCGACCCCGCCCTGGCCGCCGCCGCGCTCAGCGCCGGTCCCAGCCCGCTCACGGCGCGGGAGCGGGACGCGCTGAACGCGTCGGTGGACGGGGCGACCGTCGCCGACATCGCGGGGAAGCTGCACCTGTCCGAGTCGACGGTGCGCAACTACCTGTCGGCGGCGATCGGCAAGACGGGGACGCGCAACCGGATGGAGGCCGTCCGGGCGGCGCGGCAGCAGGGCTGGCTCTGAGAGCCGTACCGGGCGGGGGGGGGGGGGGGGGGGCCCGGGCCCCCCCCCCCCCCCCCCCCCCCCCCCGGCGCCCCCCCCCCCCCCCCCCCCCCCCCCCCCCCCCCCCCCCCCCCCCCCCCC